>CAYYXU010000095.1:0-6437 GCA_964475645.1 uncultured bacterium
TTATTACTGATTTCTGGTGAAATGAATATGATAACTATGGCGATGGGCTCACTGGACACTGTTGGTCTAGAGATAAGTTATTTCACACTTGAGACCGATACAACCGAAGCACAAGTTTTTGCAACAATCCCAATAACAGACAGAGGAGAATATACTGGTGTTATAATTGCATCTAGTTGGGATGGAGAAGAAAATAATGTTTTTCTAACAGAGCTTGGCAAACCAGAAATCGAAATGCCTGTGCCTGATGAGGAGGATGTTGTCGCAGCTCTTGATGAACAAATTGACCTCATTGATTTATTCCCAGAAATCAAACACGCAATGGATCTACCAAAAATGCCAAAGCCTATTACTACAATTGGTCAACGCTTGCCACAAGATGTTCTTCCACGGCATGTATTATCACTTAATCAACTATTTACTTATAAAATACCAGAAGATGAAGCACGAGAATTCTATAGTTTTCGCTGGCTGATTCCACCTCCCAAAGGTATGTTTTTTCATTATGAAAGTAGATCAATACAATGGGTGCCTAGCGATACTCAGCTTGGTGCATACAAATTAGGATATCGTATAGAAATGAAGGTTGGTGAATCTGTGTCTCTTGAAGCAACCGTAAGAGATTCTTTACTTACCTATCAAATGGTGCCTGAATTAGAAGGATATGATGAATACGTGTGGATATATGTTAATGACCCACCTATGTTTCTTACTGCACCGATAGGAACTGAATTTGTATCGAACACTACATTTGCCTATACGCCTGTTGTACGTGATCGAAATATTGACACTAAGGTTAAATACTATCTTGAATTAGCTCCTAAAGGTATGATTCTGGGTGAAAATGGTGGCTTAATTTGGGAAACAGATAGTGCTGATGTTAGTGTTTACGATATACGTCTTGTGGCCACAGATGGTTTTGATCGTGATGTACAGGAATTCAGATTATTCGCCCGCGCTGGTGTAAAAATTATATCAAGCGCACCAACAGATTGGAAGGTTAATCAGCCCTACCAGTATCAAGTTGAAGTTTGGCGACCTGAGTTGGCCCAGGAAATGAAAGTGGAATTACTACACGGGCCTGTTGGTATGTCTATGAATAATAATAATTTAATCACCTGGACACCGGAATTAACACAGATAGATACACAATACTTTGCCATAAAAGCAAGCCATGGCGTAGCACAGGATACACAAAATGTAGCTGTATTTATAAATCACCCACCAATAATATCTGCTGAACCACCTGCAATGAATGTAGTAAATGTTGGTGCCACTTGGGATTTTCAATTGGAAGTATCTGACCCAAACATAGCCGATAAAATCACTGTTACTGCGATCGAACTTCCAGATGGTATGCGAATTGATCCATTCACTTGGCGCCTACGGTGGGACCCCACTAATGAAGAGCTAGATTTTTCTCATATGAGACTTGAAATCACAGATAGTAAAGAAACTTATTTTATCGATGCTGATTTTTATGTCAATGCGCCAATTAAAATTGTATCCGTTCCTACAATGACCGGTAATGTAGGTGAACCCTACCAGTATAGAATTTTGAATTCAGATATAAATAAGGGATCACTATTGCCTTATGATGAAACAATTCGTATCGATAATATCGAATCAGTTCGAATATATTCTGTAGATATAACTGATGATGTATATCAAGAAAATATTGGTAGATATATTGGAGATTGGGAAAAGGCTGAATCGGTTTACCTTACTGAACCCGACAAACCCGATGCGACATCTTTTTCTAGACTTAATGTGAAAAAATATGTTCAGACAATATTCTGGGAAAATGATAGACTTTATATTTTAATCGAAACAATTGATGATCGCACTGTTGGTATTAAAGATTTATTGTGGGAATTTTTTCAGGGTGCAAAGGGCAAGCCCCCGAAAGTAATTGTTGAGCGGCTGAGCCCAGTACGTTATACATTGTTGGAATTTCCAGATGGAATGGAAGTTGATGAATACTCTGGGGTAATAAACTGGACTCCAAGCAAAGAACAGTATGATTCACATATAATTAAGCTTCTTATTTCAGATGGGTATACGAAAGATGAACAATCATTTGAAATTTATGTTAACCATAAACCTATTATTGTATCCAATGCTCCAAAGTCAGCCCTGGTGGATGAAGTATATAGATATCAAATCCAGGTAGAAGATAAAAATTCGAATGCAGAATTAACTTTTGAACTTTTAAAAGCACCACAAGGTATGCAAATGACTGAAGATGGTAAAGTGGTATGGATTCCGCGATCTGCCCAAATTAATAATCATTTATTTACAGTGCGAATTTCTGATGGATATGCAGAGGATATTCAGAAATCCCAGATATTTGTTAATATTCCACCATCAATAATTTCAGTTCCTAGGCCTATAGCTCTTACTGGATTTGAGTATAGCTACAAGTTAGTTGCGGAGGATTTAAACAAGGATAAAATAAAATTTAAACCGATAAAGTTACCAAAATACGCCACCTTTAGTAAACGAACGGGATTATTACAATGGCGCCCAAGGAATAATCAGCTTGGGCCAAACGATGTGGTGATTGCTGCAATAGATGAACGCGGGGCAACAACGGCCCATGAGTTTAAAATACATGCTTTTGAAAATCCGAGCGCAAGACAATTTGTTAATACTGGCTGGCCATTAATGCTCACTTTTGTTGGTATGATGTTTGCTTGGGGTGTAGCGCAGATTTAATTAAAACCTAATTTGTTTAATATTTCCTGTAGACCCTTTTTTGACAATGAAAATTTTATGGGTAAGGCATAGACTTTTTTACAAATTTCATGTTTAATTGCTCGTAGCTTGATCAAATCTTTTTCTGTAGTAATAATAAACCTTGCTTCTTTTTCCTCCATTTTTGTTTTAATGAATTTTAATTCTCGTTTACCATACTGATGATGATCATCAAAGAAAATATGATCCACAATATTTAAACGAAGTTTTTTTAATAACAATTCAAAGCCTATAGGATCGCCAATTCCAGAAACAGCTATAGTGCGCTCCTTTTTCATAGCATTAACTGATATTCTGTTTTCATTTGTCCCAATGAGTGATTCTGATGGAACAATTTTACTATTATAAGAGACTATTTTTAATGATTTTAGTTTATTATATATGAAATGCGAAGGACGATTTAAATTGGTTTTCGTTAAGATTGTCACATCAGCCCTTTTTAAATGGTGCCAAGGTTCTCGTAGTAAACCATAAGGTAATAGTTTATATGCAATACCAGATTGATTAGAATTTAATAATGCTATATCAAGATCTCTATCCAATGTGCGATGCTGAAACCCATCATCCAATATTATTACGTCTGGATTAAAATGTGTTATAATGTACATCCCACCGCGGTAGCGATTTTCATCAACGACAATAGGTATATCTGGTAATTTCTCTGCTAATAGTACGGGTTCATCGCCAACCCTTTTCCAGTTATTAATATTGTTTTCACCTGAAGATACAACAAGAGTTCCTGTTGTTGATCTACCATAGCCCCTGCTAAGAACAGCAACACGTTGTCCATGTTTTATAAGTAGTTTGGCAAAATATATAACAGCTGGTGTTTTCCCCGTTCCACCTGTGGTGATATTACCAATGCTAATTACTTTACAAGGTAGATTACGGCTTACGAAAATTCCGATGTTATAGAATAAGTTTCTCCAAAACATTACTCCCCAATAAAATAGCGCTAAAGGAAATAAAAAAATACGGTAGTGAGGATTATTGATGTAATTATAAACCGACACGCCGATTTACCTCTGATTCTAGCATATCCATCGCTTCCTTTACTTTTGCTAAGCAATCCACAAATTGATCTTCTTTGCTGAATGAAATTGGATCTCCATAAATTACTTCGATTCTTCCGAATGGCTTAGCTACATAAAAAGTATCCCAATTGGTAAATCCCCAGCGTTTTGTAGAGTGCGCAGCCGCGGGAATGATAATAGCTCCCGTTCGTTGCGCAGCTTTAACAATGCCAGCTTTTGGGATTTTTGCAGGACCTTTAGGGCCATCTGGGGTCATGGCAATTAAGGACCCCGGTTCGTTCAATGCATCTAGTATTGCCTCGTAAGCCTCTCTGCCTTTATCAGAACTTGAACCACGGATCACTTTCCAACCCATGTTAATACAGATTCTAGCTATGATTTCTGCGTCGTTATGGGTTCCTGCTACTGCGTAATATTTTTTATATGCTAATTGTTTTACAAATGTTAGAACTCTTCCATGCCATATTGATATGATTACTGATTGCCCCTGTTCAATTAATTTAATATACTTTTCTTCTCCTTCAATATTCCATTTATTTGTATTATACAATAAAAATAATACCCACTTACCTAATTTTGAAATGAAGTACAATTTAATAGAATTCATCATTTAAGTCTGTTTATTATAGCCTTAGCTGCGCGATCATAGACCCCTGGCATACCAAGCGTTCGTCGTACTTTTTCATATCCTAATAACATTTTTTTTCTTTCTGGAGTTTTATTTAACAGAGGTATCACCGCATTCTTCAGATTTTCGGAGGTCATCTCCGATTGAATAAATTCTGGAACGATAATCTCATTGGCAATAAGATTTACCATTGATGCGTAGGAAACCGTAGTCATCTTTTTTGCAAAAATCCAAGTTGGCAGTGAAAAGCGGTATGATACTACCATAGGGATATCAAGGACTGCAGCTTCTAATGTTGCTGTACCAGAAGCTACCAACGCAGCATCTCCGTAATACATTGCTAACTGGGGGTCATTTTCCTCAATTTTTATATAATCTGGTGAATTTGGTAAATTTACACCAGGGGCCTTCCCGACAATTACCTGGATGTTTGAAATAATTGATTTTATCATTTTTACTGTTTTTATATAGATAGGCCAATGTTGGTTTATTTCCTGCTGCCTGCTTCCAGGGAAAAGAGTTAGTATAGGGGAATCGTAATTTAGATTATGTCTAGAAAGAAATTGGTTAATTGTTTGTTTAGGTGGTTCTAATTCGATAAAAGGATGTCCAACAAAATTTGTTTTCACATTCTTATTCTCGAACCATTCTTGTTCAAATGGAATAATGGATAAACATTGATCAACGCTATCCCTTAAAATAGATACCCGTCCTTCTTTCCATGCCCATACCTGAGGTAATATAAAATAGGTTACAGGTATACCTAATTGAACCGCTTCACGAGCAAGACGCAAATTGAAGCCTGGGTAATCGATAAGAATCAAACGATCCGGGTTGTTTTCTCGCAACCAATTAACTGTTGATCCCATAACTTTGAACATGTATGGTAAATGCTTGATTACTTCAACGAAACCTATAATTGCTAAATCATTTATATGTTCGATAATCTGAACATTCTCATTAGCCATTCGGTCGCCCCCATGACCAGTAAACTGGATGTTTGTGGTATGTTTATTAATGGCGTGGACCAATTTAGATCCATGTAGATCACCAGATTCTTCGCCAGCGACGATAAATATTTTCAGAGGGTTTTTACTGGTCATTATAATAAAACATCATTGTTCCAGCAAACGGTAACGTGTATAAATAATTATTAGAAAAAGTACAATATTTTGAAGTGTTCGTTTTTCACTACGCAACGTATTAAGTAATGTCATAGGTTGTCTATTATCATCTGATTTCCAACGGAATAATCGAGGAAATAATCGAGGAACATTTTTCGTATAATCTAGATATGCGGTGCCGAAAATTCTGGTCAATGTTTGTTCTTCAAGATTAATGATCAGGAAATATTGGATGATAAAAAACAACCATGTTAGCATAAGCATGGAAAAAATATTACTTGCGCCTGCTATCAGCACTATACCATTGTACATTAACATATTTCCGATATATAACGGATTTCTTGTATATGCAAAAGGGCCTGACGTACATAACTTTGCTGCCCCAACCGTAGTAGTTCTAGTTAACCCTCCAGCGTGGCTTACTGCCCAAAATCGAATTGATTCACCAAAAATTATGCACAAGAGACCAAGAACTACATATGAATTTGTGTATTGAGCATTATAAATAATTATCACTGCTAGAGGTATGGGGGTGTAGCTGCGGTATTTAAAAAAAAAGTTGCCAATATTCATTAATGGAGATCCTCAAGAATAAGATCATGAATATTTGATGCTAATTCTAAAGCGTTCTTTCCAGCATGTCCATCGACAATTGGAGAAGCTATACCCCTCACACTGTTAGTAAAATTTTCGAGCTCTGCTTTTAGTGCATCGAATAAAGGTAAATCCGGCTTTTCATATACAATTTTTTTCGTCTTATTTCCATAATGAAATTGCACATCTTTAATAGCATCCGGATCTTGTTCATCCGGATCTATAACACGGTAGATCTCAGTTATGCCCAGTAAAAAATCTATAGTTATATAAAGATCTTGCTGAAATATTTTCGTCTTT
>CAYYXU010000096.1:0-6374 GCA_964475645.1 uncultured bacterium
TTTTGCGAAAACAATTGTGCATTGATTTCTATACTGGAATATACAATAATATCACAGAAACGGTCTATTATCTAATTGGTATATATCTAATTGGTATGATGTTCTAAATTCTCTGCGATGGTAATCATAATTTCCTTTTATTATCTGACAACATTTCGCTACCGAATTGCTACAGTAAACGATAAATTTCCAAACATATATTGGATTCGCATAGAATCCGAAGCGCTCCATGAACCGTTATAAGTTAATCATACTTACCTTGCCAATTGTAATTTTCGCGCAAAGCGATCTATACCCAGTTGAAGATTACTATGGTGGTGGTATAGGTTATAGTCCAATGTACATGATTCTAGATTCAATTCCTGGAGCATCAAAACTCAGGCAAGTTGGTGTTAATCCAGATAATTTCAATTCCCCCTTTGTAATACATGGTGGTGAAGGATTTACGCAAATTTCTGGTCGATGGAGATTGGGTGGATACGCAGGTATTGGTACATCTCGAATTAGTAATGCTTTAAGCGTTTTATTTGGTGTTGAGACGAATGGAATAGAAGGTATTCAAACAACAGCAAATGATACATCTCAACCTGATTTAACTGAAAAATATACTGGAATATTTGTACCAACATTAGAAGCAAAATTCACATTTATGATTAGCGCAATAACGCTGGAATATGTTGTGCCAATTTTTCGTGATTTAGAAATCGCCAGTGGTGCGATGTTTGGAGTTGGTAGAACTATTATTTCCATTGATCAAAATACAGGTACACCTCGTTGGGACGCAAGCTTCAGCAATAATTTCGGACAAGTTATAAATGATACTTTGATATATACAGTTGATGCTACAGGAACCACACCCCAAGCTGCAATCGATGCACTACAGGGATCATATCTACCGCCACAGACATCTAGCGCAGGAATGACCAATCTAAGCGGTACTTTTTTCAATTTTCAACCATATGTAGCAGTAAAATGGCAAATCACCGATCGCGTTGGGCTCCGTCTTAGTATTGGATTTAATAAAGGTGTTATCCGAGCTGGGCAATGGAAACTTAATGATCGATTTCAGATCAGCGATTCACCCGAATCGGCGTTGTCAGGATTATCATTTAGGACAATGATCTACTTTGGTCTTTAATTTTAAGTATAAACATTTAATTCTACAGTTTACCAAATGAATAAATCCTACCAATCGCGAGTAAAGTTTTCTTTTCTTACAACAGTTATAATTATTCTTACCATACCTACAGTTCGCATTCTTTATTCTGAATCCAGAGATATTTACCGAATTATTGAAAACAAATTTCGGGTTTTTAATCAAATAATTCAGTATGTGAATGAATATTATTATGAAGATGTGGATATGGATAAAATATGGAATGGTGCTTTTCATGGATTTATGGAGAAATTAGATCCACACTCTGTTTATATCCCTCCTAAGAAACAGGAGGAAATTGATGAAATTTTTCGAGGGGAATTCCAAGGCATTGGTATAGAATTTGATGTGTTGGAAGGCTATATCACAGTCATTGCACCAGTTGCAGATAGCCCTTCAGAACGTGTCGGGCTTCATCCCGGAGATCGTATAATTGAAATTGATGGGGAAGATGCGTATGGCATTACTAAAGATGAAGTTATAAAAACACTCCGTGGACCTAAAGGTACTAGTGTAGACCTTAAAATTGCTAGAATTGGCACCGAACCTTTTGATGTAATCATTATTAGAGATGTTATTCCTATTTATAGTGTCCGCGCATCACTAATGCTGGATGACCAAACGGGCTACATCTGGTTAACTAGATTCACAGCTACATCATCAGAAGAAATTAGAAATGCGCTAAAAAAACTGGATGATAACGGCATGAAACGTTTAGTCTTGGATCTTAGAAACAATAGTGGTGGTTTTCTAGAGCAAGCAGCAGAAATAGCAAATATGTTTATCGCCACCAGGGATACGCTTGTTTACACAGTGGGAAAACATAATAACACAAACGAAGTTTTTCTCGCCAAACCATCCAAGGGCAGGGAAGATTTTCCACTAATTATATTATTAAATCGCGGTTCGGCAAGTGCCAGCGAAATTGTTGCTGGTGCTGTACAGGATCTTGATCGTGGTTTAATTGTTGGTGAAACAAGCTTTGGAAAGGGGCTTGTGCAGCGACAATTTGGACTAAGGGATGGATCTGCTATTCGTGTTACGATTGCTCGTTATTTCACGCCTAGTGGCCGTTTAATCCAGCGCCCTTTTGATGATGGCAATACAAGACAATATTATGCAGAACTTTATGAGCAAAACCGTGAAGCCATTATTGACTCTCTAAAGGAATTGCGACCAAAATTCAAGACCCGTAACGGACGGACAGTCTATGGGGGAGGCGGTATTACGCCCGATGAATTTATACCATGGGATTTAACACTACAGAAAAGTACACAAAAACTGATTGGACATCCAAAAAGGCCCTTATTCAATTGGGGAACGATGTTTGTATCTGAGAATACTGACTCACTAGAAAACTACGAAGATTTTAGAGATACTTGGATAATCGCTGATAACCAATTCGATAAATTTTTACAATATTTAAATGAATCGGAAATAGAACCTGATTCTTCAGAATGGGTAATAGATGAAGAATATATAAAAAATATTATTAAATCTGAAATTGCAGGTGCTATGTGGGGAAAAGACGCACAATGGGGAGTTAGATTAATGACAGATAACCAAATCATCGAATCATTAAACTACTTTAATCAAGCAGAAGAATTTCTAAGAATAAATTGATTATTGTTATAGAAAATAAAAAAAGAGCAAATAACGAAAAACATTAATAACTTTTGTTAATTACCCTTTAATAATAGATTTAACCCTTTAACTAAAAAATTGTGGAAGAAATGAAAAATAAGTCATTACTAATATTACTGTTTTGTTCATCAATTATATTTGGTCAGCAACAGGATAAGGATGGTATATATCTAAATGTAGAAAAAATGCCAGCTATTAAAGGCGGTTTTGGTGCTGTAGCGAAAAAAATAAAATATCCAAAAGTTGCTGTAAAAATGCGCATGCAGGGTGTGGTCTATGTAGGGTTTGTTGTAAATCCAGAAGGGGAAGTTGAAAACTCTAAAATATTAAAGTCTGTAGCTGAAATATTAGATGAAGAAGCTTTGCGCGTGGTAGAAAAAGAGATAGAATTTGAGCCGGGCTACCATGAAGGTAAGGCAGTTCCTGTTAGATTTGTGTTGCCAATTAAATTTCAATTGTCAGCTGCGCAAAAAGCTAAGTATCAGTTATAATTTATTTATTAAATAATTATGGGTCATAGAATTCAGTTCATTTCAATTTACCTACAGGTATTTCTACTTAGTTTTCTTTTTGCATCAGAGGATGTATATCAGTTTGAAATAATTACCACTCGTAACGGTTTATCTGATAATGATATCCGCGCAGTTACAGATGACAGATATGGTTTCGTTTGGTTGCCAACCGATGAAGGGCTTAACCGTTATGATGGTTATGAAGTAAAAAATTATAATTCAAACCCGTTTGACACCACCGCATTATCCGGTAATCGAATTTGGGATATTTTCAAGGACCAAGATGGAGACGTATGGGCACTTACAGATAAAGGGGTTGATTTATACCACTATGGAAAAGATTCCTTCCAGCGATTTTCAACAGCTAGCCGTCCAACTTTTCTAACTCAGGATAAAGAAGGGCTATTATGGATTGCTACAAAAAATAGTGGTGTTTATACCATAGTAAAAAATACTGGTAAAATTGTTAATTATAGGTTCAACCCAAGTGATCCATATTCACTTTCATCCAATAGTTTTGACGAAAATCAATATAACCCAATTGTGGTAGATACATCCGGCAACCTATGGATTGGCACAACAAATGGTCTCAATTATTACCGCAAGGATAAAGATTTTTTCACTCGTTTTATGAGTTTGGATTATTATCAGAATTCAATTTCTAGCAATTATATCAACACCTTACTCATTAAAGATAATAATCTCTATGTAGGAACATCCCAAGGTCTCGACAAAATAAATATTGGTGATCTTTCTATCATCAATCGTCTTGCCGGCACTTCTTGGATATCTATGTTGGGTACTTATACAGTTAAACAACTCCTTGATTTCGGACCTAATCCAACTATGAATGGATTTTGGATGGCTACTACTGCTGGTATCGTGTATTATAATGAAACTTTTGATTTATTTGATGATCTGATGTGGGATTATATTTTCGGGCAGAATATTAACAAAATGTATGTAGACCCCAGTGGAAATTTGTGGGTTGATGTACTAGCATTTCCAGGTCTAACGCTTTTTGATACAGAAGTTTTCTTCGCTCAAATGGGGCTAGTCCTGGATGATAATTTTAAATTATTACAGCCAGATAAAAACGGCGTTTTATCTGAAACTACAGAGCCTTCTTCGTTTACCAATGTAAAGGTAAATGATCTTTACATTGACGAGATGAGCAATATGTGGGTAGCAACTAGAGTTGGGCTTAATCAAAGAATAAAAACAACTCAGAATTTTATAAATGAAAATAATCTAACTGGAAGTAACGTAAGTGCATTGAAAATAGCGCCTGACAATTCCATATGGGCCGCCCATGAAAATGGCGTTGATCAATTATCTAAGGATGGTCATGTAATTGAAAGCTTTACTGCTGATGCAACTAATTCTAATTCTCTATTAAACAAAGAGACTGGCCCTTTGGTAGTTTTACATGATGGGCGGGTGTGGGCTGCAAGTCAATCTTTAGGAGCAACATTGATAAATCCTATTGCAAAAACATATCAACGATTTTATGAATTTATTGATGAAACATCCGGATCAAAACTTCGAGGAAAAGTCAATTCTATCTTCCAAGAATACGTTGAAAATCCAAATGGTTCTAGTTATGAAGCTGTATGGTTTGTAACCACAGCTGGGATAATTAAATGCACCATGCCCGAGCAGGCTGAAAATGCGCCTAAATTCTATATTTACGAATATGATGAAAGTGTACAAAATAATTATCTATCCAGACCATCAGCAATCATCCGGGATCTAGAGACTGGTGATCTGTGGGTTGGCACAGAATCAAATGGGCTCTTCAGGGTAAAAATTGAAATTTCAAGCCAATATATAAATGACCTTCAGTCAACATATGAAAAAATTGAACTTGTGAAACATTATATTATCGATAAAAATGACCCGAAAAGTTTTTCATCAAATTCTGTGAATACAATTGTTAGTGATGTGAATAATAATATCTGGATTGGAACATCGGGAGAAGGATTATTTCGTTATAATCGAGAAAATGACAATTTCGATCGCTGGTCAATTGATAATGGCTTGCCTAGCGCTACAGTAGTATCCATTATATCTGATAATTCTGGCGGTTTATGGTTTGGTACCAGAAGAGGAATTGCACGTTTACATACAGATGGAAGTGTAAGAGTGTTTGATAATAGTGATGGTTTACCCGCTGATATCTTTAATACTGGCGCTGTGGATATTAATGATAATGGAATACTATACTTTGGAAGCGTGCAGGGCCTTACTCGGGTAAATCCCTCACAAATAACAATCAATAAGATAATGCCGAAATTAGCTATCAATTTGGTCGAAACTATTGATTATGAAGGTAATCGCAGTTTCATCGATTTTACAAATAACCAGATTTCGATTAATCATCAGGTTCAAACATTAAATATTAATTTTGTTGGACTTTCTTATAACAAGGCTTCAAAAAATCAATATCAATATACACTTGATAATTACTTAAACAACTGGGTAGATAATGGGACCAATCGGACAGTGACTTTCCAACGCCTTGAGCCAGATAACTATAATTTTCAGTTCAGGGCAAGTAATAATGATGGTATTTGGAATAATAATCCCTATTCAATAGAAATCCGTGTTAAACCACCAATTTGGCAGACATGGTATGCATATACATTTTATTTCTTTGCTTTTATAGGACTTAGTGCATCTGGATTTTATGGAGTAGATCGATTAAGACGTAAATCACTAGAAAATAAACGAAAAGACCTGGAGCTCTCAGAGGCCAGGGAATTTCAGTTGAGGATGATCGCGAAGAAAATACCAGATTATGAAGGGATGGATATCAAGGCTTTTATGCGTACATCCACCGAAGTTGGTGGTGATTACTATGACTTTTTCGAGCTGGAGGATGGAAGTTTTTATGCAGTCTGTGGAGATGCTACAGGGCACGGTTCTCAATCAGGTATGATGGTCTCAATAACCAAGGCAGGTCTTGCAGGTATAGAGTCTAACTCGCCTGATGATATTCTAAACCGGCTCAATAAAGTAGTGCGCCGGGTCGACACTGGCCGTCTACGTATGAGCTTAAG
>CAYYXU010000097.1:0-6354 GCA_964475645.1 uncultured bacterium
ACGGTAACACTCCGTCCACCAAGAAATTTATCATTGGATCAATACATTGAATTTATTGCGGAAGATGAATTGGTAGAAGTAACACCAGTAAATATCCGACTAAGAAAAATGGAATTGGATCAGAATAAACGATTATCTATGAAAAGAAAAGAGAAACATAATTAAATAATAGAAAGAATATGGATTTAATTAATAAGATTCTTTTAATTTTTGTTTTATAAATTTTAGTGAAATCGATAATTTTAAATTATAATAAAATCTAAAGGAGCAATCTGTGTCACAGCATTCGTTTCAGACTGAAGTTAGTCAGCTACTTAATCTTATCATACATTCCTTGTACTCTCATAAGGAAATATTCCTTCGCGAATTAATATCAAATGCATCTGATGCGTTAGATAAACTTCGTTATTTAACCTTAACAAATGATGATTTTAAATCATTGAATTTTGATCCAAAAGTATCAATGGAATTTGTAGATGGAGATAATCCCACATTAACAATTAGTGATACTGGTATTGGTATGAGTAAGAAGGAACTAGAAGATAATCTAGGTACCATTGCACGTTCAGGAACAAAGAACTTTTTAAGTAAGATGTCTGGAGATGCACAGAAAGATGCTCAATTAATTGGTCAATTTGGAGTTGGCTTTTATTCAAGTTTTATGGTGGCAGATCATGTGGATGTTGTGAGTCGAAAAGCAGGTAATAAAGAGGCCTGGAAATGGTCTAGTGATGGAAAATCAGGTTTTGAAATTGTAAAAAATGTCAAAAAGGATAATGGTACGGTTATTACACTACATTTGAATGATGAAGGCAAAGAATTTGCGAACCGATGGCAGATTGAAAATCTAGTTAAAAAATATTCGGATCATATTGATTTCCCAATATTTCTAACCTATCCTGACATTGAATATGATGATGAAGGGAAAGAAAAAAGCAGAACATCCAAGACAGATCAAATAAATAATGCTAAAGCGTTTTGGACTCGTTCTCCAAAAGAGGTAAAAAAGAAGGAATACAAAGAATTTTATAAATCATTATCCAATGATATGGATGATCCCTTCGAATGGGTTCATTATCGTGCAGAAGGTAGTTTGGAGTATACTATCTTGTTTTTTATTCCTTCAAAGGCTTCGCCTGATATTTATCGAGCAGATTATCAATCCGGTGTAAAGTTATACGTAAACCGTGTGTTTATTACCGATGATGATAAAGAACTTCTTCCACCATGGATGCGCTTCGTAAAAGGGATAATTGACTCTTCTGACTTACCATTGAACGTGAGCCGCGAAATCCTTCAACAGAATCGAGTGATGGCAAATATTCGATCGAATTCAGTAAAAAAAGTGCTGGATAAATTGCAAACCGTTGCAAAGAATAAAGAAAAATTTGCGGAGTTTTATGAACAATACGGTAGACTGATTAAAGAAGGTGTGTATCAAGATTTTGAACATAAAGATGCGTTAACTGATTTGTTGCGATATGAATCAACAAAGGAGGATGGCCTTGTGTCCCTAAAAGAATACGTTGATAGGATGAAAGATGATCAAAAATCCATTTATTATATTACGGGACAAAATCAGATTTCTTTACGTAATTCACCTCTTTTAGAAATGTATGAAAAAAAGGGTATTGAAGTTCTCATATTAGATGATGAAATAGATGAAATAGTTATTTCATCTGTTCCAAAATACGATGAGAAAGAACTTAAATCCGTAAACCGTAGTGGGGCTGCAGATGATTTTTCTGAAGATAAAGATAAAAACAAAGAAGAAGCTCTAAAGCCAGTACTGAAGAAAATAAAAAAGATCTTAGGAGACAGAGTAAAGGATGTAAAAGTATCCAGTCGTTTGAGCGATTCTCCTTCTTGTGTTGTGGTAGATGAAAATGATCCAACAGCTCAAATGCAGGAGATGATGCGGTCCATGGGGCAAGCAGAATTACCTGATGTGAAGCCAATATTGGAAGTAAATCCTAATCATAAGATTATCAAAAAATTAAAGGATAAAATAAAACAAAAGTCATTTAACGATATTGCCTTTCTATTATATGAACAAGCGCTAATTCAGGAAGGCGTAAAGCTTGATAATCCTGCGGAATTTACTGAACGACTCAATAAAGTGATTGTTGAAACTCTATAACCTATATCAGCACGAACGACTTAAATAAAATAATCAAGGAAGCCTGTGTTGATTCAACAATACAGGCTATTCAAGCTGAGCAAGATGGTGCTGATAGAATTGAATTGTGCAAAGACCTTGAGCTTGATGGCCTTACTCCAGATGAAAATGTTATTAAGAATACATTAATTTCTGTAAATATACCTATAAAAGTAATGATTCGCCCACGAGCTGGGGATTTCATTTATCATTATGATGATGTAAAAAAAATGGAACAAGATATTGATCTTTGTAAAGATTTGAATATACCCGAGGTTGTTATTGGCGCATTAACGAATAGTGCAAATGTTGATATCAAATTAGCAGACAAACTTGCTACAAGAGCCCACCCAATGGCAGTTACATTTCATAAAGCAATTGATTATACGGAAGATATTCTATTTGAATTAAATCGATTATCCAAAATCGATCATATATCAAGTATTTTAACTTCAGGTGGAGAGAATACCGCGCTACAAGGTGCCAGCATGATAACTAAAATGATTAATAAATTCGGAAAACGGTTTACAATTATTGCTGCAGGTTCCATTACGAATGAAAATCTAGTTCAAGTACATGATTCAATAGATGCGAATGAGTATCATGGTAAGAAAATTGTTTGTAGCTTATAGAGATATAATTTATTCGACAATGGATCTAATCATCCATATAGTTCTAATGAAAATAAATATAACAGTTTAACTATGATATATCGTCTAGCTATATATGTTGCTCTAATAACTACCATTGTTTTTGGTAAGTCATATACCATTGATAATGTTGAAATTCAGTCAACCATAGGAAAAGATGGTATTGTGCGTATTACGGAAAAGAGAGTATTTACCTTTAAAGGTAACTTTACGTATGCATATCAAATTATTGATAAAAAAAACTTTAAAGAAATATTTGATATTCAGGTTTCAGAAAATGGACGTGACTATATAAATGATAAGTCTTCTGATCCATATACATTTAAGATAATTCCTTCAAAAAAATCAATCAAGATTCGTTGGTATCACCATTCAAAGAATGAAACAAAAGAATTTGTTGTTTCCTACAAGCTAAGAGATGCAATACGGATTGGTCCAGAAGATGCACAATTCCACTGGATATATTTAGGGTCTGATTGGAACAAAAGCGCCAATCAGCTCCGTATTGAACAGAGGTTTGAAGAAGAAATTTCTAAGAAAGAATTATGGTTTGAAGCAACAGGGATTAAACAGGAAAATAGAAATTTAAGTTATAGTGGTAACAAATTATCTCTAGCAACCGGTAGAGTCTCTCATGAAAGAAAAGTTCGAATAAACACAATATTTCCCAGCAGTTATTTTACAGTATTAAATGTAAATGATAAGAATTTTTCCAGGAGTTCGCATTTTAATGATTTAGAACAAAAAGAAAAGAAAAGTTCCTTATCAAACATTGTTTCTATTACAGTTGTTATCTTTTCAATATTTTGGTTAATAGCTCGATATTTTAAACATGGAAGAGCACATAAAATTGAAACGGAGAATATAGATCCAGATCATATTCGATGGCCTACTGAACACCACCCTGCATTGGTATCATATCTTTATTCAGGGCAAGAAGTTACAGGGCATGCAATACTTGCAACATTGATGAGGCTTGGGCAAAAAGGATGCATTACAGTAAAGGAAATAGAAACCACAAAGAAATCTTTTTTTCGAATGAAGAAAAAGAAAAATATACAAATCAGTAAAGGAGACAGTTCTCCACAATCTAATTTAGATCATTGGGATAAAATTCTTTTAGAGCAAGTGAATAGTTGTTTAAACAAGGGAGAAAATACACTGGATAAATTGTTTACATCCCTCTCATATGATAGCACCTTTATGAGCTCATGGAAAAAAGAAATAAAAAGAAATATAAAAAAGAATCATTGGAAGGATTCTCCTCCACTGTTTGGTTCATTTATATTTTTATTTGGACATTTACTTATGATTGGATTAGAAGTGTACATGTTTAATGGACCTGTTTCGTTTATAGCAATATGTATCCTTCTAGGCATGGGAATTGTTGGTGCTTTTGCTATGTCACGATTATCAATAGAAGCAAAGGGATATCAGAAAAGTTGGAAAAGAATGCATTCATTTATCAAGAGAAAAAAAATACCCCAAAATCATGAATTGGATATGAATGAGTTACTGCAATATTCCATTGTCATTGATACCGTGGGCAGTTTAAAGAAAATCCTAAAAAATTATGGACCTAAAGGTGAAGATACATTTCTTTGGTTTTTAGGTTCTGGTGATGGTTCAATGAATATGGATACCTTTTCTTCCAGTATTTCAAGTATGGTTGACACAGGCGCAGCAATGAGTGCTGGATTTGTAGGAGATGGTGGTGCTGGCGGCGGAGGTGGCGGAGCTGGCGGCGGCGGCGGAGGTGGCGCAGGTTAGCATTAAATAAAAGCTGGAACTACCACACTATAATTATCCACGTCTTTTTCTGTGATACAAATCATATTATTTTTCAAATATTAATCCAATTTTATTAATACTTATAAATATCAAAGATGCGCAAAATATAATATACAGTCAGGTGTTTTGTATCACACTCAGTTTGTTATTTTGATTTTAGATATGTAGATTTTCGATTATACATAAGAGGAAAAAATAAATGAATCGTATTCTATTATTTTTATTATTTATTTCTAATCTATCCTCTCAATCTCCTCAATTAAAACAAGTTGTCATTTCTTCTGGTGCCATTCAATCGGAACAAGTAAAAGGGACCGTAGGTCAACCGATTGTAGGTCGCTCCGAAACAAATAATACTATTTTAAGTGCAGGATTTTGGGGGTCTATAGCTCAGATGTTTTTGAATGTGGATGAAGAAGTGTTACCTACGGAATATTCCATATCCAAAGCCTATCCCAACCCCTTTAATCCAGTAACCAATATTGATATTGCCATTCCGGAATCGGGACTCATGCAATTTGCTATTTTTGATATATTGGGACGGCAAGTATTTACCCACAAACAACAATTTGAAACTCCCGGACATTATCGTTTTACATGGTCTGGGAAAAATAATCAAGGAACTGCGTTATCCAGTGGAGTCTATTTAATGACCATCCAATTCGCAGAAAATTATACCAAACAAAAAATTACATTATTGAAGTAATTGAAGGAGTATATAATGAGAACACTATGTACAATATTATTATTAACGGGAATCACTATTGCTCAGCCGCCACCCGGCAATTTTATTCCACCTTCCTATCCGCAAACAATTTCCTTTCAGGCAATGATATCTGATACACTTGGAAATTCTTTTGAGGATGGGATATATAATTTTTCTTTTCGGATCTCTAGACCAGCACAGGGTGGTGCAGAAGTATTCTGGGAAGAATCGAAACAAGTAGATGTTGTTGATGGATTAATTAATACAGTATTAGGATCGGAAAACCCTATTATTTCATTACCATTTAGAGATGATCTTATTCTAACTGTAGCATTGAATAATGAGTTAATTGCTGTAACATCTCTGACTTCTGTTCCTTTTGCCCTTACTTCTCATTTATCTCTTAACGCAATGCATGCTGATTCATCCAGTTTTGCTCATAATACGCAGCATGCAGAACATGCAGACACGGCACATTTTGTAATGAATGCACCCATGTCTGATTCTTCACACTACGCGAATCAGTCTGGAAATGCAGAGTATGCAGATACATCCAGTTTTGCTCATAATACGCTGCATGCGGAACATGCAGACACCGCACATTTTTTAATGAATATGCCAACAACGGACTCTGTTCAATATGCACATAATTCCAATCATTCACTGTCTTCAGATAGCTCTAATTACAGTGATTTATCACATCGTTCTACGTATGCGGACACAGCGGATTATATCGATGGAGTCACTACAACGGCAACAGAGCTGAATTATGTTGATGGAGTGACCTCCTCGATTCAGGATCAAATCGATGGAAAACAAGGAGCAAATGCTAATTTGACTGACCTTGCCGATGGAACCTTATCGGCTAGTAAGGTAGAATATGGTAATTATTTTATCAGCTCTGATGGCACAAATGGACAGGTATGGACTTCTGATGGTGGAGGTGTTGGTAGTTGGGAGAATGCCTCAGGATCAAGTCTAACTAGTTTAGATATCACCGCAACCGCTACAGAGTTAAACCTACTTGATGGCGTTACATCTACAACTGC
>CAYYXU010000098.1:0-6343 GCA_964475645.1 uncultured bacterium
CTGTGCTTTCATACAGACAAGGAGGGTTAATTTATCAAGCTATCAAAACTAATTTTCCATGGAGTAGAAAATAAAATATTAGAATTATACGTTTTCTACCAAAGGGGGATTATTTTTGTACTTATTTTCTGGCTTTGGACCAAGATCTCGCTGATAATATTCAAAGGTTTTTCCAGTTCCTTGCCAGTTATCAACACGGCTAATAATTTTAATATCCCCAGTAAATTTCGCAGATATTGATTCTTTTACATGGCCAGTAATGTAACGAACATCATCTCGTTTTTTTGCCCAGCTTAAATACACTCTTTTTAATATTTTGGCATAGCCATTACCTTTATACTTACTCATAGTAACAAAGGCATAGGTATAAAGAGTATTATTTTTACTAAAATTTTCATCCATTCGGGCCCATGGTTCGGTACTTAATTCTTCTAAAGGAACACCGATAATATATCCAATAATATCCCCACGATATCGAGCGATAAAAGGTAGAGATCCTTGTTTATTAAAATATTTGTTGATGGTTTCCTTAGTTAAAACAGCAGCTTCCCCATATTCACTAGCTAAATGATGCGAGATTTCAATTAATTGGGGATGATCTTCAAGACCAACCTGTTTCATTAATTCAATTTGAAAGGGACCTGAAGAGGCAATTACTCTAGATTTTGAGGATAGTTCAACAGTTAAGTTTAGTTGTTCCATGAAGTAATGAATTTACTTATCAATTTTGATTATGATGATGAAAACATCAATAATACCTTCTTTCTGCTTGGATGGAAAGAGAGTAAATTGGGTACCCGTGAAATCATTTAATACAAGACTAAAAGAGCATATCCAATCTACCGGATCACATCTTTGTGTAGGGCTAGATATAAATCCAGAAGCGTTAAAAATGAACTATTCAACTCTTGATGATTTAAAGACACATACTAGAAAAGTAATAGATGCTACTGCAGATTTAGCAGCAGTATATAAACCAAATATGGCTTTTTTTGAACGTTGGGGAAGTCAAGGTATTGAATGGTTGGAAGAAACGATGGAATGGATTGGCGATTCCGCATTAACTATTGGTGATGCAAAGCGGGGAGATATCGGAAATACGGCAAGACAGTATGCCGCAAGCTTATTTAACTATTTTGGATTTGACGCAGTCACAGTGAACCCCTATATGGGTCGAGATGCAATAGAGCCATTCACGCAGAACAGTGAGAAAGGTGTATTTGTTCTTTGCAGAACATCCAATGCATCAGCAGGCGATTTTCAAGATAGAAAAAGTAATGGAGAAACACTGTTTGTATCTGTTGGAAAATTAGTAAAGAAGCTTAATAGCAATGATAATCTCGGGCTTGTGGTTGGTGGAACATCTGCTGCTGAGATTTCACAAATAAGAAAAGTTGTAAAGGATTTGCCATTTCTTATTCCTGGTATAGGTGCTCAAGGTGGAGATTTGGAAAGTAGTTTTAAATCAGGTAATACAGATGGAATTGCATTGATTAATGTCTCCAGAGGAATCATATTCGCGGGCGATTTAAGTGCAAAAGCAATACGAAAAGAAGCAAAACGATATGTTGATATAATGAAAAATTTGAGATGAACAATCAAGATCAATTAATTGAAATATTCCAAAAAACAGGTGCTCTTTTAGAAGGGCATTTTATCCTAACATCAGGTCGACATAGCCCAACGTATTTCCAATGTGCAAAAGTATTACAGTATCCAGAATATTTGCAAAAATTTTCAAATGAAATTGTCAACTATTTTCAAGATATAAACGTAGACATTGTCATTACTCCAGCTATTGGAGGAATAGTTCTGGGTACGGAAATTGGTAGACAACTGAACAAGCAGACGATATTTGCAGAACGTGAGCAAGGTATAATGACCTTGCGGAGAGGATTTGAAATTAATCCTGAAACTAATGTGCTTGTTATTGAAGATGTCATTACTACAGGCGGATCAGTAAGCGAGGTGATTGAATTGGTTAACAATTCAGGAGCAAACGTAGTTGGAGTAGGAGTGTTGGTTGATAGATCGGGAGGGAAAGTGAAGTTACATGAAAAACAGTTTTGTGTTACTGAGTTAGAAGCTGTAAGCTATGGGGATGACCAAATCCCGGAAGATTTAGCTAATATTCCTGTTTTAAAGCCGGGAAGTAGGAGTTTAAAATGAAAAAAATAATAACTTTAATAATGATTGGATCAATAATAATGACTAGTTGCGAAAAACAACCGGATGTAGCCGTTGTATCTACACGATATGGAGATATGGTATTAGAATTTTATCCTGAAGTAGCGGAAAAACACGTTGATAGTTTTTTGACACATGCGAGAAATGGATATTTCAATGAAACAACGTTTCATAGAGTAATCCCAGGTTTTGTAATTCAAGGAGGAGACCCAAATTCAAAAAGCGATGATCGATCTACTCATGGAATGGGTGGTCATGCAGCAAATTTTTATGGAATTGGACAAGAAGATGATTCAAATAGCTGGATGTTGCCAGCAGAGTTTAATTCTCGACCACATTTAACTGGTAGTCTTTCTATGGCTCGTTCCCAATCACCAAATAGTGCAGGAAGTCAATTTTTTATTTGTGCTGGACCAACACCACAACTTGATAATCAATATACAGTTTTTGGTCAGGTTGTTGAAGGGCTTGATGTTATTCAGAAAATTGTAAATTCACCTCGTGATAGGCGTGATAATCCTAAGGATAAAGTTGAAATGAATGTTAGCGTCATGCCAAGAGATGAAGCATTAGATGATTAATTAGATTTCTAAACAATAATTTGATCTACAATACTAATTACAGTATTTTCACTGCTTGATAGAAAAATCGGAACAATTTAGATTAGAATGTAGTCTATTAATAATAGGTCATTATATAACAATATAGAAAAGATGGTAAAAATAATTAGTAAACCTATACTGTTCATCACATTGTTGATGGGAATGGTATATGGCCAATTTCAAAATCCAGTTACTGTTTTTGCGGAAGCAGAGAATTCTGTTCGTCCTGGAGAAGTTGCTTATATCCAAGTAGAAGCAAACATGGATGATGAATGGCATATCTATGCATTGGAAAATGTCGGTGAAGGACCAGTTGCATCTAGAATTAAGGTGAATGGAGATATTGTTGAAAATCAAGGATTAATTGAGCATCGAGATCCAACAGAAAAATATGATGAAGGATTTGGAGTTAATACAAGATTTTTTAATGGAACAACTGAATTTCGTGTTCCGGTAAAAATAAAAGAAGATGCTCCTATTGGTAAAACAAATGTATCTGTCTATATGCTTTACCAAGTTTGTAATAAATCTTTATGTTATCCTCCGGCAGAGGTAAACATCGATGTTTCTTTACTGGTTGATGATGGACCGGTGCGAAAAGAGTATAGTGAATTTGTTTCTGCTCGTACAGTAAGTAGTTCCAGTGAGATTAATCTTGATGATGCTATAGCTGCTGGTTTTTGGTCTTTTGTATTATTATCCATCTCAATGGGTTTTCTAGCATTGCTTACCCCTTGTGTCTTCCCAATGATTCCAATCACCGTTTCTTTTTTTACTCATCAAGGTGAATTAGAAAATCAAAAACCATTAAATCAAGCCTTAGTGTACACACTTGGTATTGTTGCAACATTTAGTATCTTAGGCATGATCCTTGCTATTACATTAGGTGCTGCAGGAGCAAATCAACTTGCTGCAAATCCTTGGATTAATTTATTTATTGGTGCTTTATTTGTTTATTTTGCGCTCTCATTATTTGGTGCGTACGAAATTCAATTACCACAATCGCTTCGTCAGTTATCATTAGCGCAAGAAAAACGTGGTGGGTATATAGGAACATTGTTCATGGCTGTTACATTTACGTTAACATCATTTACATGTACGGTACAGTTTGTTGGGTTATTACTTGTAGCGGCATCCCAAGGTCAATGGTTTTGGCCTTTATTAGGGATGATTGTTTTTAGTACTGCATTTGCTACACCGTTCTTTTTCCTAGCTTTATTTCCACAATATCTAGCAAAGATGCCAAAATCTGGAGGTTGGTTAAATTCTGTAAAAGTAGTAATGGGGTTTTTAGAGCTAGCTGCTGCATTTAAGTTTTTTAGCAATACGGATCTGGTATGGGGATGGGGTCTGTTTACGTTTAACTCTGTTCTCGCAATTTGGACTATGATTATGTTTTTTACTGGCCTATATCTACTTGGTAAGATTCAATTGCCTCATGATTCAAAGCTTGAGAGTCTGGGTGTCACACGAATGATACTTAGTTTATTTTTCTTGACATTTTCATTGTATATGGGAACAGGCCTTTTTGGACGCCCAATTCATGGAATGATCTATTCATATTTACCACCAAGCCTTGAAAAGGAATACAGTGCATTAGATAAAGATAATAATACTAAAAAATTAATTTGGTATTCTGACCTCGAGCAGGCATTTACGGAAGCAAAACTTATTGAAAAACCTATTTTTATTGATTTTACAGGTTATACATGTACGAATTGTCGTTGGATGGAAACGAACATATTTACTTTACAAGATGTCGAAGATCGATTTAATGAATTAATACTGGTTCATTTATATACAGATGGTGGTGAGAATCACAAAGAATATTTACGGTATGAAATTGAAAGGTTTGGTACTGCTGCGTTACCATATTATGTTATATTGAGTCCCCAAGATGAAGTTCTTGCTACTTTTCCAGGCCTAACAAGAGATGTGAATGAATTCTTAGATTTTTTAGATAAAGGTTTAGCAGGATAATATTAATAGAGATGAAGTCCTTATCCGCTTTGATGATATTGTCTATTATAACCCTATCAGTGGGTTGTAGTCAGAAAAAAAATAGTGAAGAAGTTTCTTCTAAAGAAGAACCAAGGTCAGAGAATAAAGAAGAAGTAAGTAACTCCGCTTCTACAAAGACTAATAGCGCCAACAATCAACCACAAAGATCTCCAGTATCTATCCCTGCTCCAGAGTTTACTCTTGCAACAACTGATGGTGATTTGGTCTCATTAAGTGATTTAAAAGGAAAGGTCGTATTGTTAAATTTTTGGGGAACATGGTGTGGTCCCTGTAGAATAGAATTGCCTGATTTCGTCAAACTATATGATAAATATAATAAAGATGGATTAGAAATAGTTGGTATTACAATAAGACGAGGTGAATCAATCCAAGATGTTGCCAAATTTCAAGAACAATGGGGATTAAATTATTTGTTGTTGAATGATGTAAATGGTAATGAGGTTCAAGAAGTAACGATGGATTATAGTCGAGCTATTGGACAAATGATAAGCGGTATACCAACAACGCTCATTATTAATCGTGAAGGTTTTATTGTAAGTGGATTTGTTGGTCCCCGTAGAGAGCAAGTATTTTATAACGCAATCAAACCATATTTATAATTATCATTAGAAAATTATTACAATCAACACTGGTTCTAACTTGCGCTGGTATCCTGAATTTTTTCTCTCCTAGTTTGTATGCTTCCGAATACTGGCAGCAGTATGCGCATTATAATATGGATATTAAGTTGGATGTGGATGCAAAAACAGTGGGTGGAACTACCATTATTAAGTACACAAATAATTCACCTGATATTCTAAATAATATTTACATGCATTTATATCCAAATGCTTTTCAATTAGGATCTGTAAAGTATCGTGAATTCAAACAAAAATATGGTCGTTTACCTCGTGCTGCACAATTTTTGAAAGGATATGAAGACTCATTTAGTAAAATAGATATTCATCAATTTGAAATAGTATCTAATGGTACGGTTTTATCAGATACGTTTAAAATTGATGATACTATTTTATCTGCAGAATTACGAAATGGACTTAAGCCAGGGAATTCATTAACTATCGAATTGGATTGGACACATTATGTTGGAGAACAAGTGGAAAGAGCGGGTAGAGTTGATAGCCAATACAATATGGCACAATGGTATCCAAAATTGGTTGTTTATGATGAACAGGGATGGCACAATGTACCTTTCCATGCTTCTGGCGAATTTTATGGTGAGTTTGGAACATTTGATGTAACTATTGATATTCCTGAATATTACGTTTTGGGTGCAACTGGTACTGTAACTAGCGGTGATCCAGGTTGGGAATCTGTACGAGTAGATACTTCCAAAAATTTTGTAGAATGGCTAGATGAATATCAAAAGGATAAATCAGAAGTAGACTCTACGGCAAGACGAAAAGTTTCTTTTCATGCAGAACAGGTTCATGATTTTGCTTGGATTGCATCTCCAACCTTTTTGTATGAGTCAGGATCATGGAATGGAATTGATGTCCATGTATTATTCAATGAAGAAAATGGAGAGAGTTGGA
>CAYYXU010000099.1:0-6308 GCA_964475645.1 uncultured bacterium
GCATGATTATCCTTATGTTATTGTACTGGACAGTAGATTTATTTCCCGAAAAGAAGTGGGCTACAATTATTCGCAAAGAATCTTATTTATCAAAGACGTTTAGTAATACTCGTCATATAATAATAGATATCTTTCACCTGACTGATCCAGTGCGTCAGGGTGAAATATTTATTCAGAATGTGATCAAACGGGATTCCTCTGTCGGAAAGAAAGAAGCTTGATGGCCCGTATCCCGGAAGAAACAATTGAACGCATTCGTAATACTGCCGATATCTATGATGTTGTGGCCCAGTATGTTGACTTGAAAAAAAGAGGCCGGAATTACTTCGGATTATGTCCTTTTCATTCTGAGAAAACACCTTCTTTCAGTGTGGCGCCAGATAAACAGATTTACCATTGTTTCGGCTGCGGATCCGGCGGGAACGTTTTTAGTTTCATTGTGGAACATGAAAAAGTGACCTTTATTGAGGCCGTTCAGCAATTAGGTGAGAAATACGGTATCCAGGTGCAATATGAAGCTGGTTCGGGCAGCACTGAATTTTTTTCCAGTTTGTATCAGGCACACCATGTAGCCGCAGAACTTTACCATAACACACTTTATTCTGATCGGGGGAAGTCAGCACTACAGTATCTTCATGATAGGGGATTGAATGATGATATATTAAAAATGTATCAGATTGGTTTTGCGCCAGATTCATGGGATACGTTATCAAATAAAGTTAAACCATTGGATATGAAAATCGACGTATATGAGAAGTCCGGTCTTTTCGTGAAAACGGAACATGGATGGCGTGATCGATTTCGCTCGAGGATCATGTTTCCTATTTATCATCCCTCAGGCAAAGTAATTGCTTTTGGCGGACGAATATTTAATAGCGATGACCCGGCTAAATACCTTAATTCACCGGAAACACCATTATACCGGAAAAGCGAGGTTTTTTATGGATTGCATAAAACCAGAGATTCAATTAGAAAATTTGGCACTGCAGTATTAGTGGAGGGATATACAGATTTTCTGCAGCTAGTGCAGTTAGGGGTGCCTAATGTAGTGGCTCTTTCAGGGACAGCTCTTGCGAATAAACACGCAGCTCAGATTCGTAAATTTGCGTCCAAAGTTTACCTGGCTTACGATGGAGATGATGCGGGAATTAACGCTACGCTCAGAGCAGGGTATGTTTTACTGCAAGCCGGTGTCGAACCACTGATTATTGCAGTGCCACCCGATCAAGATCCTGATAACTGGGTAAGAAATGAAGGCATCGGACCTTTTCAGGAAGCCATGGGTTCTGGTATTCCTTTGTTGTTATTTCACCTTGAAAAAAAAGAAGCAAGAAATTTATCCGGCACAGACCGTTCTCAGCTAGTACAGGATATCCTTGGTGAAGTCGCGGGGATAAGCGATGGTATTATCCGAGATGATATCCTCAAATCATTGGCTCAGGAGTTGCAGGTTGATGAAATTGAGATCATTCGATTATTCAAACAAAAGTCACGCAGAAAAGGAGGCTCGACTTCATCCTCAAAACAAACTGCGCTGAATAAATCAATGTATACATCCGCCGTTCAGAAAGCGCAACTGGAAATCATCCGAGCTTTAGCATTTCACTTTGATGAAGTATATCCGGCGGTAAAGTCAGCGCTTGATTTTGAGTTATTTGATGTACCTATCCTAAAAAAACTTGGTGGATTGTTGATCAAAGAAAAAAAAGGTGTAGAACTATCTGCAATGATAGATCAATTTAATGATCGTCAGGAACAAGAATTGGTATCAGAAATATTATTTGATGAAGTCCACTCTGATGATCCGGTACAGATTATTCAAGAATGTTTAGCGACGCTCAAGGGTAGATTGATCAAGGATAAGATTAAAACTGCCAGGCTGAAAATGCGTGAACTTGAATCTTTAGATCAGGATACAGAAACAATTGTTTTGGAAGTAGCGGAATTACAAAACCAGCTTCAGAGCTTGACAGTATCGCAGGATAAGGAATAACACGGATGAGAATGGTCTTATTGTTGGCATTCTTTTTTGTAAATCTATCTGGGCAAACAGTAAAATGGGATAACCGTGCGCGATATACTGCAATTACAATCTCATGTGATACTGATAGTGTTCCTATTTATGTAGATGGTTATTTTGTTGGCAAAACTCCTCTTCCAAATGCCTTGACAGTTACGCCGGGCTGGCATGCTGTCAGTATTTTTCCGCCTGATGATGGTGTACCTGAGCAAGAAGGACCTTCAACCAGGACAATGAAGGACATTATCAGGTTGGGTAAACAGGACGTCATGGTAGAAGAAGGCAACGTAGAACTCGTTGTAATGAGTTATCGGGCAATCGATGCAGAAATCGAGGAATACCAACGCCAGACGCTGAGTGGCGTGTGGATCAGAGCTGGAATGATGTTCGCCTTACTGTTCCTTATCACTTGGGGAATTTAAGTTAATAGTATATTGAAAATAATTCCGCTTTCTCGCTATCTACATCTTTTAATACCGTTTTTCTTGCTGGGCCAATCTATTGACACCACTGTGGTTAAGTATTTTCCCACTGATCTGACCCGATCCATTCTTTTGAAAGAAGGTGTTGATTACTCGAAACTTAAAAAACGAGCTTACTTCAAGGCAACTTATGATGGCGGTGGAGACTTGATCAAAGTGGAGTATGTGCCTGCATCCCGTGACCGAGGTTTACCTCAGGATACAACGGGCACACGGGTATTGTATTATACTAATTGGAACGATTATAAGCGGGAATTAACTAATCCGATCACGGATTGGGAAGCGGGTCGCGTTCCCCATTATAGAGCTACTTTTGGTCGCAGTGGGCGGTTAACCTACGTGGATAGATACACAGGTCTTGGTGAAAATTTATATACTTATAAATTACGGTGGAATCGGGAAGGCACAAAGTCTGCGTACAGAGTTACCTTTCATGTGAAAATGCCGATTACGCAACTGGATAGTATTCTTTTTGCAACTCCGGCAAGTGAAATGCGGCCGGATTGGGTGGCTGATTATAAAAGTATCGAAGATGGACGCCCAAAATCTGTGCGGGTCTATGGTGATCTTGGATATGAGTATTACAATTACAAATTTTATTATGAGGATCTGCAGGATACAGTGAATCAAACTGAGCGGATAACCGCTCGTTATTTTCAGGCTGATACCACTTATTTGGGCAGTCATGATATTTATATTGCAAAAAGTAAATATCTTACTCAATTGGACTATTTTTCTACAAATGGCACCTTGCTTACAAGGGATGTGTTTTGGATGGACCCCATTCTGGACGATGTGCTTGTTACTACTGCAAATGAGGAAGGTGAAATAATAGGTCGCCGTATTGTACCAAAAGCAAAAGCGCTTTGGCGCCAATATCGCTTAGGAGGATTGTATGTTGAAGAAGATGAAATAACCACTGTAAAGGAAAGAAAGGTTGGGAAAGATCGCATTGCCAAGGAAGAGGAAGAAAAAGATTTGGTCGTGATGGACATAGATTTGTATGGATCATTACCAATGATGCAAGGCCTGGGTGAAAATATGGAGACAGTTTTATGGGGGCCTGGATACATGATCGGTGCAAAATTGCCTTGGGCATTCAGGTTTAGAAAATCTCAGATCAATTTATTATTTGAATATATGTCCGTTGCCCTTCCAGGTGGTTTCTATAACCTGGAGCTTAACGGTTTTAATGCCTTGGCCAGTTATCCGCTGATCATGGATTTTGTGAATGGATTAAATATAATCGGTGGATTAGGTATGTTTCTTTCGTCTTATGGTCAGATTAATAATGTAAATGCGTTCGCTTTGATTGGTGGTGCCGAATTTCGTCTGGTAAGTACTGCTTTTCCCAATTCACGAATTAATACTGTTTTTGGTGTGCGAGGGATGCATTTACGTGCCGATCCTAGGGATGATGAAGCGGTCATGAATTTTCTTATGTTTCAAGTAGGTTTTATTTATGCATTATGACAGAAAATAAAAAAGCCCCAGTAATGGGGCTTTTTTATTGATACTAGCTTTATTTATATTGTTCTAGAAGCGGAATGTCAAACCAGCGTTGAAATATCGAGGCGTACCCAGAAATACTTCTGCGCTAGATGCATCATGACGGCCATCATCATGATAACCATTATATCTACTATCATCAAAAGCATCCTGGACATAAATAGCATCCAGAACATTGAAGATATGGAAAAAAGCCTGTATAGTAATGTCCGCGCTGCCAGCGGAAAAGCTACCCGGTAGATCATAGTAAGCGTGTATGTCGATCTTGGAGTAATCCGGCGCCTCCCATACTTGATCTCTGTCCGGATCATCATCATCTCCTATTTCACGACTTCCAGGACTCCAGTCTGCAAAATTGCGATCATAAAAATTGTATAGACCTTGAATTTTAAGCCCATCAATTGGTGTTATGGTACCACCGACGACTAATTGAGATTGAGGGCTGTCACCAACATAAAGGCCATCAAGAGCATATACATAGTTTGTAACTTCTGTCGCACCATCAGTATACTCTTTATACTTGCCACTGGCATCACCATCGAATTGCCAATTAGCATATGATACGGCGCCATTAAGCATAAACAAGTCGTTTAATTGAGCTGATCCTTCAACTTCAAAACCACTATGGTTTTGATTCACTCCGGTTAGAAAGACCATAGCATCAGCACCATCGCTTGATCCAGAACTCACGTATTTAACCTGATTGCGGTCCTTCCATTGGGTGTTATAATAATTCACATTCCCAACGACGGCTCCATCATCAGAATGAAGCTTCATTCCTATTTCGAAACTGGTAAATACTTCATTTAATGGATCTTCAGATATTGTACCATTATTATCATCAATTACATTATCCAAAATCGGCACTTTTTCTACATTTCCAAAGTTAGCAAATACTTTGCTTTGTTCACCAACTTTGCCCACTAATGGAATCATGCTTAAAAAGGACATTGCACTACCCAGGTCGTACAGAACACCGGCCTTGAACTGGATAGCTGAAATGGGATCAGCTTCAAAAAGCGGATCTCCTGCTAGAAAATGATTTTGGTGAGTATAAGTAATCTTAGAAAAACCAAACATGCCATAAGCTGATAAGGCATCTTTGGTATAATTACCTTGGCCAAACATTCCCAGCCAGTCCACCGTATTGTGATTGTGATAATGAATGATATCACCTAGCCCAGCATCATAACCATCAGCAAAATTTTCGTTCCTAGTCTCGTGGTAATAATCACCGCCCAATAGATCCCGGACTTCGCGAGCATGCTCGATTTCTGCAGTACGCCAATCAACACCAAATTCCAGCTTAATATCATCGCTCATATCATAATTCAGCTTTGAAATAAGACCTAAAGTCCATTGACGGTTGATGCTATTCCTTAAGATTGCAATTGACTGACCGGCTACTTTTTCATTGCCTTTTCTATCCTCTTCACTTCGATTCATGGCAATCGTCGCGTCTAGATCGAAGACACGGGATGGGCCAGAATAATCCCAGATAAATCCTGGGGATTGATCTAATGTTCCTGAGCCACCACCTGAACCACCAGACCAATACAGCACAGATGATAATCTCATTTGATCATTAATAGTCATAAAATGGTTTAGGTTTACTAGCGGTTTATGAAAGAAATTTTCCCGCTCATTAATGAAATTAGGATCATGGCGATCCACAACGTTCGCCCCATACATATAATAGTATTGTTTACCTGTGTATGATGAACTAACTCTATTCCAATTTTCACTATAAAATCTTCCGCCTGTACCATGCGTAGCTTCAGAAAATTTATTTAATGCTCCCTGGGAATAACCCAATTCATCAGCAGCAAATGCGTGGCTATAAGCTGCAGCATTTTGCTTCCAAAGATTTTGACCATGGCGTTGGGGGGCCCCAATAGCATAGAGTTCAATCCGGTTTTTGGAATTGACCGCGTAGCTTGCACCAAAGTAATAAGCCCAGGCATCGGTCCATGTTTTATCTATTATTCCATCGCCTGTTTTTCTGACAACAGTTGCGCTGATAGCATATTTACCATTGACTAAACCAGTATTGTAATTCACGGATGTCTTCAAAAAATTACCTGCACCATACTCTTGTTTGAACTTACCACCACTTTCCACTGCAGCAGGATCCGTAATGATATTCATTGTACCACCAATGGATGGTGCTGCCAGATTAACGGCGCTGAGACCGCGTTGCATCTGGATAGATTGTGAGGCATCACCAACACCGTCCCAGTTTGACCAGTAGACCCAACCATTTTCCATATCATTTTGGGGGACACCATTGATCATGA
>CAYYXU010000100.1:0-6252 GCA_964475645.1 uncultured bacterium
GATGGCTAATATTAATTTGGAACCGGGAAACTCAAGCTTTGATGAGATCATTGGTTCTGTTGAAAATGGTGTTTATATGGAAAGTAATCGTTCGTGGTCAATAGATGATTATCGCAACAAGTTTCAATTTGGCTGTGAATATGCCAAATTAATCGAGAATGGGAAAATGACGAAAACATTGCGAAATCCCAATTATCGGGGTATTAGTAACCCCTTTTGGAACAGCTTGAAGATTGTTGGCGATAATGATACTTTTGGTATTTATGGGACGCCAAATTGTGGGAAAGGAGAACCCAACCAGGTCATTCGCGTTGGTCATGCTTCTCCAGTTTGCATGTTTGAAAATGTACAAGTATTTGGAGGCACCTAATAATGGAAAAAATTTTCAAAGAATTGTGCGCAATATTATTTACAGAATTAAAAAATGATGAATTATTAACACTTACCTTTTCTGGAGAGAATAGCCAGTTCATTCGCATTAATAACGCTAGTATTAGACAAATAGGATTGGTGGATGATGCAACACTAGGTTTGAAGTTTATTGCAAATAAACGTACCTGTGAAGGTAGTATAACTGTATCTGGTAATAAAGATGTTGATATGGCTCGAGGAATAGCTGAAGTAAAGCGTATGCGGTTAGAATCGAAGGATATACTAGAAGATCCCTTCCTGGTATTACCAGCAAACGCTGGTTCCAGTCGTGAAATCAAAAATTCTAGCGGCCTTGCGTTTGATAATGCTGTTGATGCGTTGCTGCCAGCAATGCAGGGAGTTGATCTTGTTGGGATATTTGCTAATGGCAGAATGTATCGCGGCAATGCTAACTCATTGGGACAGCAACATTGGTTTGAAACTGAATCACATTGCTTGGATTATTCACTAGTTACAAAAGAGCACCAAATGGTAAAAGGTACTTATGCAAACACCGACTGGGATCAGGGTGCTTATGAAAGCTATATTGCCCATTCAATTGAGAAATTGGAACTAATGAATCATAAGCCTGTACGTGTAGATCCTGGTATGTACCGTACCTGGTTTGAAGCAGGAGCAGTAGCGGATTTCCTTGATATGTTTTCCTGGAATGGCATCAGTGAAGCAAGTTTACAGCAAGGCTGTAGTGGTTTTGGAAAGATGAGGCATAGCGACCACAGGTTATCACCAAAGTTTACTTTTTCTGAGGATTTTTCATCAGGATTGGTTCCCAAATTCAATTCTAATGGAGAAGTAGCTCCAGAATCTCTTCCGTTGATTTCAAGCGGTAAATTAACAAATACATTAGTCAGTTCTCGAACGGCAGAAGAATATGGGACACAAACAAATTATGCTGAGAATGGTGAGGAACTACGTTCTCCATACATGAGTCCAGGTGACTTAAAAACTGAAGATATATTAAATAAATTAGACGAGGGTCTTTATTTATCAAATATCCACTATTTAAACTGGAGTGATAATCCTGGCGGACGAATAACCGGTTTAACCCGCTATGCCTGTTTCTGGGTAGAACAGGGCCAGATTGTTGCACCGATTGAGACTATGCGTTTTGATGACACTTTTTATCGTTTTTTTGGTTCAGAGTTAGAATCAGTTGGCTCTTCAGCAGAAGTTATACCGGATGTATTAACATACGGTCAACGTAACTTAGGCGCCATTACCTGCCCCGGTATTCTTACCAAAGAGTTTCAATTAACACTTTAAGAAAATAGGAATATCTATAATGATAAATAAAGATCTTAAAAAATATTCTGACTATTTCTCTGTTTACACTGAACTGCGAATGCAGGAGAATAGAAATAACCGCATATCCATGGTAAACGGAGATGTAATGGGTAATTCGGTTTCATCGTCAAGCGGTGTTTCATCGCGGGTCTATAAAGAAGGAAACTGGGGCTTTGCATCCAACCCTGAACTTTCTGATAGCGCCATAGAATACGTCGTAAAAAGTGCCAGCGATAATGTACGTTTTATGAATGACCGTAATAAAAATCAATGCGGGTTTGTACTTCCTGATACGTGCGGTCATTATGAAATGGACTTAACCACCCAAGTTTCGCAGAATAGTCAAAAACAGTGGATCGACTTCTTAAAAGACATTGACTGTTACATTCAAGAGAAGTACTCGCAACTTACATCGCGCACTATTGTATTGGCAGGATTGGACATGGAAAAATCATTATTGACGTCTAGTGGGTCTACTTCTTATTCAATGACACCACGAGGTATAATGTATGTATCGCTGAGTATGGAAAAAAATGGCGAACCGGTTGAATTAATGGATGTATTTGGCGGTCTAGGACAGTTAGAAGATCATTTTCTAGACCCTACCCAGTTTTATCCAGAAATAGATAGTCTGGCTGATCATTTATCGCGTAAATCAGATGGTGTTTATGCTGATGCGGGAATGAAGGATGTAATATTAGACGCTGATCTAGCGGGGATACTGGCACATGAAGCAATTGGACATACTACTGAGGCAGACCTAGTGTTGGGAGGATCTGTTGCTGGAGAATACATGGGAAGACAGATATCCAGTGAATTGGTCACATTAATCGATTATGCTAATTCTGTTGATGGCAAAACCTGCCCTGTTCCTGTTTACATTGATGATGAGGGTACACCATCAGAAGATACAGTTATTATCAAAGATGGCGAGTTGAAGAGTTTTATGCATAATAAAGATAGTGCCCGGCATTTTGAAACAAAACCTACTGGCAACGCCCGTGCGTATGCGTTTTCTGATGAACCACTTATCCGGATGCGTAACACAGCGATTAAACCAGGGATTAATACGCTAGAAGAAATGATTTCAACAATAGATGATGGTTATTATTTAATGAAGTCTAGCAATGGTCAAGCAGACTCGACCAGTGAATTTATGTTTGGTGTTCCTCTGGGCTATGAGATAAAGGGAGGAAAACTGGGCAATGCTATCAAGGATACAACTATTTCAGGTGTAGCATTTGACGTGTTGAAAACAATTGATATGATATCTTCCGATATGACTTGGAGTGCTGGAGGAATGTGCGGGAAAAAACAATGGATCCCAGTTGGAATGGGAGGTCCTGCCATTAAATGTCAAGTCAATATTGGGGGTCGCTAGTACATTTGCGCGACTCAGATATTCCGGATTATTGTATTGAACAATTGGTAAAAGCTGGTGCCGATAAGGCACAGTGCGTCTATTCCAAAGGAGAAAAAAGAGAGTTGAATGTGGACGCAGGGGAATTCTCTCTTTTTCGTACTACAGCAAACTGCGGTATATCTTTATCAGTGATAAAAGATCAGAAAAAAGGATCTTTGAGTATCAATAAAATAAATCAGGGTGACCTCGACGAAGCGGTTGTCGCTGTACTGAAAATGGCTGCATCATCTATGCCAGATGAAGCATATGACATATCCGAGAATCAGCCAGCCAAATCATTTTCAAAAGGACCTACTGATCCAGAGCTGGATAAAATGTATAGTCGCATGGATGAATTTATGGATTTTTCCAATTCCACCTTCCCAACAACAATAATTGAGCAGGCAATTATGGATTTTAGCTCAGGAACCAGTTATTACCGGAACTCAAATGGTGTGGCCTTTGATGAGACCGGGGGATCGTATAGCTTTTCAGCCATGTTTACATCGAAAGAAGGATCAGATACATCGTCTTTTAATTCAGCGGGGTTCTCAACGCTGGATATGGATAAACCGCTGCATAAAGGCGGCTCTATAGAACGACTAATGAAAGAATCAGCAGAACATGTCAGGACAAAACCAGTACCAGGAAAATTCACGGGTGAAATCATCATTACACCTGATTGTATCGCAGATTTTATTGGTTTTATTCTTGGCAATATATCCGACTACAGATTGATCGCCGGTACATCTCTATTCAGGGATAGTATTGGTGAATCAATTACTAACGGAATTCTGACGTTAAATTCAATGCCTTTGTCGGATAACCTCTCCGGTGGATATTTCGTAACGGGCGATGGTTATGAAGCAGCAAATGCCACCATCATTGAACAAGGTATTTTAAAGACATTTTTACTGAGCCTTTATGGGTCGAATAAGACCGGTCTTAAGCGGGGGCCAAATTCAGGTGGATCATTGATGATAGATCCGGGAAAAACAGAGCTAGATGACATTGTAAAGTCTGTGAACCAAGGCGTATTGTTATCCCGTTTTTCTGGAGGTAGCCCCAGCGATAACGGAGACTTTTCTGGAGTGGCTAAGAATAGTTTTTATATAAAGGACGGAGAAATTCAATATCCAATAAGTGAAACAATGGTTTCAGGAAATATTGTGGATATGTTTCATAATATTAAAAATATATCTAAAGATATTGTGAATTTCGGCGATGAGATATTCCCTTGGATACATTTTGAAGGTATTACTGTATCATAAATAGGTCAGAATCATTCTAGGGTTTTTTAGAACCAAATAGATAAATACCCGTTTCTTCATTATAATATTTTTCCATTGATATATTGATAAAACCCATCTTTTCAATAATTGATATAATATGTTCGGGCTTTTCTAATGGCCCATCCCCATGACCGCAGGTACCACCATCAACAATATCATTTGCAATGAGAAACGAACCGCCTGGACGAAGGACCCGGATGACTTCCATTAATCCTTTTTTATAATCTTGCCAGTGATGTAATGAATTGATGGCTATAACTTTGGTAAAATAATTATTAGCAATTGGTATTTTTTCTGCACAACCCCTATTGAACTTTAAGTTTATTAATTTTCCATCTGGATTATCATTGGAAATGCGGATCATTGCAGTTGAAGGATCGATCCCAATAACTTTACCATTAGTACATATTTTAGCAGCCAACCGGGCTGCTTTGCCGCTTCCGCAGCCAATATCCAATACTATATCCTCTAAACCTAGGTCAATATTGTTAATAGTAAGATTATTGGAAATATGTTGACCATATTCCGCCGTGTACCATTCTGCCGTCTTTTCATCCCAGGTATTCTGTTTTGATCTATTTTCCCTATGATCATGTATTTTATTTACAGTCATCAATTTATATTAACAGTATACTATGAATAGATTACGCCAAAAAAAAATATTGTAAAATTAATGTGCCCGGGACTGGAGTCGAACCAGCACATCCTAAAGGACACTAGATCCTGAACCTAGCGCGTCTACCAATTCCGCCACCCGGGCGCAACTAAAATCAGAGAGGATTTTAGTTGGTTCTATCGGATTATTGCAAGGATTAAACTTGTGCGAGCCGAGGGAAAACTCGTATCTTGATATTTAAATTAATACCATGGATCGAACACTTGTTGCAAAAAATAAAAAAGCGTTTCACAGCTTCCATATTATTGACCGCTATGAAGCAGGGCTGGTGTTAACCGGTAGTGAAGTTAAAAGTCTCCGAGAAGGAAAGATGAGTTTGCAGGAAGCCTATGTATTAGTCCGCGATAGCGAAGCTGTATTAATTGGTGCACATATTAGTTCCTATTCTAGCACTGGATATAAGGGGCATGACCCGAAGGCCAATCGTAAATTACTGCTTAATAAAAGGGAAATTATTAAACTGAAACAGAGTATTTCCCAAAAAGGACTTACTGCGGTACCCTTGGAAGTATATTTTAATGAAAAAGGATGGGCAAAGATAGTTGTCGCTACCGCCAAGGGGAAGCGCCTGTATGATAAAAAAGAAGCACTAAAAGAACGGGATATTCGTCGGGACATGGATCGCGAATTGGCAAAACATAAATGAGTTATCCTAGCATAGATAAACAACTAACACTGATTCAGCAAGGCACTGAAGAGATTATACCGGAAGATGAGTTGCGGAAAAAACTGGAACAATCTCGCAAAAATGCCCAACCGCTAGTAGTGAAATTGGGCTGTGACCCCAGCCGCCCGGACTTGCATATTGGTCATGCGGTGGCCCTGAGGAAATTGCGACATTTTCAAGATCTAGGCCACCAGGCAGTACTGGTTATTGGTGATTTTACGGCAATGATAGGTGATCCATCTGGAAGGAATAAGACTCGACCTCAGCTTACACTGGAAGAAACAAAAATTAATGCTGAGTCTTATATTGATCAGGCCAAAGTTATTCTCGATATAGATTCTTTAAAGATTTGTTATAATTCGGATTGGTTGAATCAAATGAATTTTAGCGATGTAGTTAATATAGCGAGTAAATATACTGTCGCAAGAATGATGGAACGGGATGATTTTAAGAAACGATATAAATCCGAGACAGCTATATCTATCCATGAGTTTCTCTA
>CAYYXU010000101.1:0-6238 GCA_964475645.1 uncultured bacterium
GGGGGATAATAGTCCTCGAACTTCATCGTCCCCAATTCAGCCCCCAGCCGGAAACGTATCCCCATGACCTGCATCAGGATAGGCATTTCAACCCCCAGCCTAAAATTCACAAAGGAATTGTAGGTATAGAGCGAATGACTAACCAGACCCGGTGATGCACCATGGATAGTAAGCGTATAGCCTACTTTCAAAGCGGCATCGGATAATTCAGTACTGGAAAGTTCCCCCTCATCAAATTCCTCTTCCTCAAATTCGCCTTCATCATCATAGAATTCATCTTCACCTTCTTCCTCATCAAAGAAGGCATCAGGATCATCCTCGAATTCTTCATCATCTTCTAAGAATTCCTCATCTTCCTCGAAGAATTCCTCATCTTCCTCTTCTTCGCCCCAGAATATTTCGCCTTCATCATCATCCTGAGCGTAGATATTTTCCAGTGGTGTTAACAGAAAAACAAAGAGAAGACAGGGCACCCACCGTAGAAATAAAAATGGGGCAACATTCGCCACCCGTATACGTTTAAGCAACATCATAATACCTCATTCGGTTTTAATCTTTTTACTGCAACAACGCCGCGGGACAAACTAACCCCTTACCTCATCGGCTATTCGCCGATAGTGTAATATAAAGCAGGCAGTGGTTTCGATTCAATGATTTATATCACATTTCACAGTGTATATATCCCCTGCGCGCGCGTACGATTGAGGTTTATTTAGGTTATATAGAAACTTTCATTCATCAGTCGGGTCATCGAACTTCGGCATGTGGACTTCAGCTAATTTTTTTCCATCCTTGGTTATTCGATAATCCCAGACATAGTCGGGGTGATACTCAGTCACATGTTTCGACCCATCATCGTAGAACCGTTCCGTATAACGGATACCATCATCATCCTTCCAACGCCAGGTCCAGACAATCATTGCTGGATTTCTTTTCTAGAAACGGACCGTTTCCAGTTGAAACGGGACCATAGTCCTGCGGATGACAATGGACTTTCTGGGTCATGGAATGCTAAATCCACATTCCTTAGCACATGATACTGCAGTACTTTCCTGTAGATTACACTGCCCTGATTAATAAATCTGACCGGAACCAGATAGAATTCCAGCGGATTACCATATTTATTCTCACCACCAACGGTGATCGCCAAAAATACGCGCCGTATTGCATCATATTTTTTAAAGCGGGCCAGCTGTTTCTCATCTATAGAGCGCACAAATTGATGGGGATAGGTCCCGAGCCACCTGCTGCGGTGTTCTATTTCCACCCAAAACTTCCTGTCATTGGTTAGATCCTTGAAACAAAACTCGGGAAGATTATCATTATCGAGGTAATCATCAAAGGTATCCGAGCCATCATGCTTGGTCTCAATCAATTGATATGGTTTTTTCTTTAATATGTTGTCCAGCAGATGCTGTTTAAAAAAGTCAGCTTTCAGTGCCGCAGTTGGTCTGAATAACTGCTTCCGTAAGATATCATATGTCTGGATACATATACCCATAATGGTTTCAAATCCTGTAATTGGCCAAATTATGACCTGGTGTAAAGCATGTAAACAATCAAAGGATATTTAATTGTCTATAAACAAAAAACCCCGCGATGCGGGGTTTTTTTGCGGTTAATCTACTAGCGATATATTTACGGCTTTTTGCCCTCTATCTCCGTCTTCAACCTCAAATTCTACATTATCATTATCCTTGACATAAATGTCATCAGATAATCCACTTTGATGGAAAAAATAATCTGTCCCATCATCACCTGTGATGAAACCATATCTTTTCGTTGTGTTATAGAACTTAACTTTTCCTTTTTGCATTATTTCCTCACTGTTAATTGAATGTAATTATATTATAATAATGGGCAATAGAACCGATTAAAATAATGGCGAATATAATCTATTCACTGGTTGTAACACAATTTATTATTGAAAACATAATTTTGCACAAATTACCAAGATGTTCAGTTTTTAGTGCGCTAAAAATAATACTGCTATAAATGTAACAAACGGTGTTTGGTGTCATTTACTTTTTTAACCTGGCATAATCTAATGTTTTTGCTATTGCTTGTTCAGCAAGGGCTGCCATGACCTTATAACCTAATTTATTAGGGTGCACACCGTCAGAAGTGTATTTTTCATCAAGCCCCTTTTTATCATCTACCATAGCTGCATAATAATCCAGGTATGTATGTCCATGTTTAAGCGCATAATTTTTTATGATTTTATTTAGCTTGCTGATCTTTGGCGCTGGTTCTAATCCCGGTTTCCACGAATAATCATAGACTGGTAGAACTGATGAAATGACCACCAGAATATTATTTTCCCGGGCCAGTTCTGCCATGGATATGATATTATCAGCGATCATTTTGACAGTGGATGGGCCAGTATTCCCCGCTATATCGTTCGTACCAGCTAAAATAACCACAGCCTTTGGTTGAAGATCAATCACGTCCGCTCTAAATCTAACCAACATCTGTGGGGTTGTCTGTCCATCTATTCCGCGATTTACATATGACTTTCCGGAAAAAAATTCTGGCAGAACAGTTGACCAGCTTTCTGTAATTGAATTGCCCATAAATACGATTCTGTTCTCGTTTGCAGCTGGCAAGCCGAGTGTGGCATTATGCGCTCTGTAGCGGTTTAAATCAGGCCAATCCTGTCCAAATAAAGAAAAGGAAAGACTTAACCACAGTGTTAGAACAATATTTTTATTAATTATTGCGCCGATCGTTTTTAACTGATCGCCTATCAATATCTACAGGTACATTATTTTTCCGACGATCTCCACCAGTACGACGTTCATTATCTTCTCTATTTGATCCACCATTGTTACTATTATTCATCTAATTAATTCCCTCTCATTTTTAATTTCTTTAGACATCTGGTTAATTATTTATTGAGTTTTTTTATACGTTTTTCTGCCCGCTTTGCATCTTTTGATTCAGGGAATTCCTTAATAATAGTATTTAGGATTTCAATCGCCTTATCTTTCTGCTTCATTTTTTTCTCATAAATAGTCGCGCATTCCTTAAGGCTTTTTAACGCACCATTTGTTTTTGGATAATTATCATTGACAGCCATGTATTGATGAATGGCCTCTTCATATTCCTTGGCCTTTTGGTATAACTTCGCAGAACGTTGAAGCGCTTCTGTGGCCAGCAATGTACTATCAGGGTACTCTGAAGCTACTCGATTATAAGTACTGATAGCCTGATCTTTCATTTTCAGCTTCGTGGCCTGAATTTCTCCGACGCGGAGCAAACTGGGGACAGCATATTTGAATGTGGGATGCTTTTTAGCCAGCTTTTCATATTCCTTAACAGCAGTTGACCAGTCATTAAAGTTTTTATCTGCCATAGTCGCAATGCGATGTTGGGCATGCGCCACATAATTATGCTTCGGAAATTTCTTTAAAAATCTGCGAAAACTAACTGTCGCGTCATTATAATCGTTAAATTTTTCCTGTTTAAGCATTGCAACCTGATATAATGCTGATGCATAATCCTTACTAGATGGATACAGAGCCATCAACTTTTCATAGATCATAACAGCAGGATGAAAGGCATTATTTTCCTGCTCTAATTGTGCCAGCCACATCAAAACCATACTACCACTGGATCGATCAGGATACAGTCGAAGATATTCCCAAGATTCCCGCTCAAAAATAGACCGTAGCTTTTTATTTTTTAAGTCATGAACTGCGTCAAGGAAATCATAATAACGGTTGTGCATTTTCCCTGTTTTTGGCGCGTCGGTTAACAGTAGTAAAAGTTTATCTCGATAGGATCCAAAATATTTTTCATCTTGCAGCACGGTATATCCATCATCCAATACTTTCTTGTATATGGAAGAACTTGGATAAAGGTAGACAAACTTCAATAAACCTACCTGGACTTCATCCCACATTTTCTCATCCTTATAGGATTCGATCAAAAACATCTGTACACGATCTGAGGATGCCTTGGGAAAATTCGATATAAGATATGAATTATACTCTTTAATTTTATAGGACGATAGACCTTTAGATGACAACCCCAAGCGTCCTAATAATTTACCTCCTACCGGTTTTTCTTCATGTAACACTTTAAGATATTCAAAATGTGGATTTTGATTGGTTTTGGTAGCAGTAACCGTTTTCTTCTGTTTAGTGTTACGACTTTTTGTCTGTCTATTCTTTGATTGAATAGGAAATGCATCCGCAATAACAATAGTTGCGGTCAGAATAATAATTGGTATACTTATTAAACGCATTTCTATATTCCTCATTTCACCCTCCGTGAAGAGCAATATTACAACCCGTCAGTAATAAATGTCTATAAACAAAAAACCCCGCTGCTGGCGGGGTTAATTGTTAATCTAAGTAAAGAATTTATTTTAACAGCACCATCTTCTTCGTGCTAATGTATTCCCCAGCCTGTATTTGGTATAAATAAATACCTGCACTTACTGGTTTACCAAAATCATTGGTAGCATCCCAGATTATGAATCTAAACCCTGCGTTTTGAGGTTGATTTACCATTGTCTTTACTACTCTGCCAAGCATATCATAGATCGTAATATTAACATGACTGTCCTCTGGTAAATCATACCGCAGTGTCGTTATTGGATTGAACGGATTGGGATAGTTTTGGTGTAAAGCATACGTTTCAGGAAGGACTTCACTGGCAATTGTTAGTATGGGACTGCATCCTGCACCATAAGCGCCAATATTACTACTACCGTTTTCCCCTGCGCCAATACATGGAGAGTTTTGGGCTAAATAGTAATCACCATTGCTGGGATCGCAGAAAAGTGGCTCTGTATTGATATTGCCCTGTCCTGTCCACCCGCCTAGGACATCACTGTAAGATGCCGTCACTGAACCTGAGATTATGTGAATTTCATCAGTCATACTATTCCACAAAATACTATTTGTAAATGTTGGGTTAGAACCGCTGCAATAAACCCCTGCACCATTAGCGGATGAATTGTTGTTCATGGTTACATGTTGTGCAATGACATTAGAAGAAGAAAAAACACCCAGTCCTCCGCCTTTCCAAGTGCCTAAATTATCCGTTATTTCCACATTATCTAAAGTTGGGCTACTATTAAAGCAATGAATTCCACCACCATCGTTTCCCGCCGTATTTCCAGTAATAACTACATTTTGAATTGTGGGGCTGGAATTAAAACATTGAATTCCGCCACCAAAATCAGCAACGTTATTAGTAATAACCAGATTTTCAATACGCGGACTGGAATTATTCCCACAATGAATACCACCGCCATTTCGACCTTGACCATTCTTTATTGTGAAACCACTAATTACCGATGAAGAGTCTTCTCCATTTGAAAAAACAACAACAGTAGAGTCTTGATTTCCATCAATAATTGTCGAGTCTTGTCCCGCGCCAATCATTGCAATATTTTTGCCGTTAAAGTTGATATTCTCTACATAGGTACCGGCTGCAACAAAGACAGTGTCCCCAACAAAAGCGGCATCAATACCTTCTTGAATAGTGGCAAAATTTTCTGGTACATATAAACCTTGGTTTATAACACCACACCCAATTCCAAATGCACCCATATTAGCACCGCCTTCACCTGTCCCAACGCAGGATGAGTTTTCGGCCAAAGTATAGTCACCGCTATCCGGCTCACAGAAAAACGGGTAATTATCAATGTTACCGGCACCCCAATTGACCGTACCGTTGTTATTGGTAACAATGCTATCCAGGCCACCTTCAATGTTTGAATAGCTAATGTCCATTTCAATAGAAACAAATTCTGAAGAATAATAGATCTGCTGCGGCGTATTATTCCATATAATTGAATTCAAAACAGTTGGCTTATCCGTGGGTTGTGTACCCGGTGACAAATACCCTAACCAGATACCGCCTCCATACACGCCATTATTATCTGTAATGGTTACGTTTGTAAGTTTTGCCCACGATCCTTCCTGCCCCAAATACACACCACCACCTCTTATGGATGAGTTATTCGCAATCAAAACATTTGTTAACTTCGGCGCCGAATACCAGCAATAAAGGCCTCCACCTTGACCCGAGGACGTATCGTTTGTACTATTTTCCATTATGAAAACATCAGTGATGGTGGGGTTAGATGTAAACTCACAATGGATACCACCTCCCCAAGTCGTTGCAGTATTATTGATAATTTTGAGATCTGTTAGTGTTGGGCTTGATCCTGTGCAATTAATACCCCCTCCCTTACTCTGGGTCTCATTAATCATTGTACCAG
>CAYYXU010000102.1:0-6236 GCA_964475645.1 uncultured bacterium
ACTTAAACGGCATAATACAATATTGTGAAAACAATGATTATGATACTATTGGTGCGCGAACAAAAATTCTACAAGATGTAACCCAGCGAGTCCGTTTCTGTGAGGCGCCTATTGTAGCGGCGCCATTTCATTTGGCTCTGGGTGGTGGGTTTGAACTTGTAGCGCCAGCCGCACATAGAGTTGCCCTTGGTGAATTATATATTGGTGCTGTAGAAGTTGGCGTCGGTTTGATTCCTGGTGCAGGTGGAAATTTGCGCCTGCTACTTAATCTGATCGAGAATTCTGGGACAGGTGGGCGAATCAACACATTCCAAATTACTCAGAAAGCATTTGAAACAATCGGGTTCGCCAAAGTCGCAACGAGCGCTGAAGAAGCAAAGCATTTGGGTTATCTATTAAAAACGGATACGATAATACTTAATAACGATCACCGTATCTGGGCAGCCAAACAAAAAGCGCTTGAATTGGTTGACAACTATAATCCACCCAAATATAGAGACGATCTTAAACTACCGGGTGCTGGTGGCAGAACTGCAATGGCTGCAGTTCTAAAAGGATTTAAGGTTCAGGGAAAGATTTCAGATTATGACGAATTCATTGCAAATAAATTGGCTTACGTACTTACGGGTGGAGATAAAGCGGGGCTAACAAAAGCTATCGATGAACAATATCTTCTAGATATTGAAAGAGAAGCCTTTATCTCGCTAGCTGGGGAAAAACTTTCCCAGGACCGGATTCGTTATATGCTCAAAACGGGGAAACCTCTACGCAACTAAAAATGGATAACCATCGCCATTAAACAATTCGAAAGGATTTTCCGGTTCTTTATTTTCACCAAAAGGTTCAATCCTTTTTGTTAATAATCAATTACCAGGGTTAACCTTAGCAATCACTGGTCCCTGGCGAAGCTAGGTTTCCATTTGAAACGATTCTATTAATAATTTGTTTATTTCAGTATAATAATTTTTCCTGATATTTTATTCGGATGGGATTATTAAAAATGCTCTGGCTAATATTATCTTCCTTTGGAATCATGTTTGCTTTCCAATCCTGGTTACAGGAATCAAATCTTATTGCCAACGATTTGGGTTTTTATAAAGAACTTTTTGCATTAATATTGTGATTGTTCCTTTTTTTACGGTTCCAAATAGAATGAGTAGATAATGCAAACACCGCTAATAGTATATAACCACACCGAATACAAAAACTTACCATCTGATTTATATACCAAAGAAAAGTATAGACTCCAGGTGGAATTGCTGAAGATGCAGGAATGGATGATTAAAGAAAAGAAAAAGGTAGCTATAGTTCTTGAGGGTCGTGATGCTGCTGGGAAAGGCTCTACAATAAGGCGATTTATTCAACACATGATGCCAAAAAAAACAAGGGTTGTCGAATTAGGGGTTCCTACACATAAACAGAATAGGAATTGGTTTAGTACCTATAAAAAGCACTTACCAAAAGACGGGGAAATTGTATTCTTTGATCGCTCATGGTATTCTCGCGCTGTTATCCAGCCCACGATGGGGTACTGTTCAAAAAGTCAGTACTACTATTTTATAAACAATGTTAATGATTGGGAAAAAAGATTAATTAATAATGGTTTAATATTATTCAAATTTTATTTATCTGTATCACAAGAAACACAAAAGTATAGATTTTTCTTAAGACGAAGCAGTGAATTAAAATATTGGAAAGTTACGGATAATGATCTAAAAGCAATGGAACACTGGCATCTCTATACTCGCTACAAGGAACAAATGTTTGAACAAACCTCTACGGAACACGCTCCTTGGATTTTAATTAACAGTGATAACAAAATGATCGCCCGTTTAAACACCATGCGCTACGTATTGAAAAGAGTAAATTATACAGATAAGAAAAAGGTGAAAGCTAAACGCTATTTTAAAGAACTTGAAGATTATCAAATCACAATAAAAGGTGTAAAGTTTGAAAATTTGACTAAACAACAATACGAACTTCTTTTTAAGATTAAAGCGCACGAATAAAATAATTGCAAATAAGTATTATAATTTAATCAGTCTATTTACACCAATTCTGTTTACAATTTGTTGATTTTTAAATACCGGTTCTAAGAAATAATATCTTGTAATAAGTATAGAATTCACATCTAGAATAACTAATTCAATTACATTTCATTAATAATCAATTAATATTCTAATATTTTGACTAACGATAGATATAATACTATTCTGAGGATTATCGGTGTATTTTGCGCACTTTATTTATTCTTGGTAGGAATTAAAGGTCTTTCCATGGGTATCAAATACCTTGGTGGAGATTTTGCAAAAACAGTAATGACAACAACTAGTAATCCGTTTATCGCATTATTTATTGGCATTTTGGCCACGACCCTTTTTCAAAGTTCTTCTACAACAACTTCTCTCATCGTTGGAATGGTTAGTGGCGGAGCACTTACAATTTCCGGTGCAGTCCCTATGATAATGGGTGCAAATATTGGAACAACAGTGACCAATACAGTCGTTTCAATCGGTTATGTGAATCGTGATAATGAATTTCGAAGGGCATTTTCCGCAGCAACAGTTCATGACTTTTTCAATCTACTCGCAGTAATAATCCTATTTCCATTAGAAATGGCATTTGGGATTTTGGAAAAAAGCGCTACAGGTCTTGGTAAACTACTTTTTGGTACTATTAGTTCAGATGAAGTATTTAATAGTCCTATTAAAAAAGCGATTAAATGGGGTGCAAAACAAATAGAAGCTATCAGTTTTGACAGTAACACACTTTTAATAGTATTAAGTGTTTTACTTACATTTGGTATGCTATTTGTAATCGTTAAATTACTAAGAAGTGTGGTTCTTAGTCGCGTAGAACAATTTTTTGATAAGTATATATTTAAAACGGCTTTAAGAGCAATTATTTTTGGTATTCTATTAACAATTTTTGTACAAAGTTCTTCAATAACTACCTCTACAGTGATTCCATTAGCCGGCGCAGGAGTTCTTACCCTTCGACAAATATATCCGTTTACATTGGGAGCAAACATTGGAACAACAATAACGGCATTGCTAGCATCATTAACGCTTAATGTAACTGCAATGGTTGCGGCCTTCAGTCATCTATTTTTCAATTTACTTGGTATTATAATTATTTATTTAAATCCACTTTTACGAGATGTACCATTGAAATTTGCTGAATGGATAGCTAATGTGGCTTTAAAAAACAAGGTACTACCAATTATTTATTTATTAATAATATTTTATGGAATACCATTAATAATTATTATTCTAGGGAGTTGAACTATGTCAATATTTACAGATCTATTAAATGTATGGCGTAAAGAGGATTTACTTTCCCAAGCATGGGATGAATCATTACAAATGTTAGATCTATCGCATAATATGTTTAATAAAGCAGTAAAGAAATCAAAAAAGCAGGAAAGCCTTTCTGTCTTAAGACAACTAAAAAATCGTGATAAAAAAATAAATTCCTATCACCGGGAAGTCCGTAGAAAAATTATTACACATTATTCACTTGAACGAAGTACCCATGATATAACTAGTTTAATGGTTCTGGTAAATATGATCGTAGATATTGAACGAATCGGTGATTATTCAAAAAACATTCTTGATCTGGCAATCAATTATCCAGATGCGCTAAATACGAAACATCTTCATAAAGATCTCTATGGTGTTGAAAAAGCAGTTAAAGAAAGATTTGATCATACAATAGATGCTGTTAAAACACAGGATGAAAAAATTGCACGTAACTTACTGAAAGGTATTAAAGAAAAAGTAACTGGGGCATCTGATAGAATCGTTAATAATATAATCGCAGGAGATCTCGAATTCGAATCTGGATCAGAAGCCGCTGCCATAGCTTTATATGCTCGCTATCTTAAACGTATTGGCAGCCATTTAAAAAATATTACTACTACAATCGTAAACCCTATTGATTCAATTGGATATAGAGTAAAAAAATAATTGGAAGACCATTAGGGGCTAACCGTTGTAATACCAAAAGAAAAGGTAGATCCTTTTCCTTCAAGACTATCAACATATATATTTGAGCCATGAGCCTCAATTATATGTTTTGAAATTGCCAGACCCAAGCCGGTCCCTCCCTTTCTTCTATCCCTTGCTTTATCTGCTCGATAAAATCGCTCAAAAATTCGATTGATTGATTTTCTTGATATACCAATACCTGTATCTATAATTGAAAAAACTAATTCGTTATCACGGCGTATAACCTTTATTCTGATATGCCCTTCATCTGTATACCTCATTGAATTGGAAATTAAATTATCGATAACTTGTTCTAACCGACCCTCATCACCGTAAATGAATAATTTTTTATCAGGTACTTCTAGTTGGATCTTTATGTTTTTATTACTATTTCTCTGCTTAGCATCTTTATGTATATCATTTAGCAAAGTATAAATATTGAAATAATCATAATTCATTTGTAATTCGCCAGTTTCAATTCTGGATATTTCCACCAGATCCGTAACTAATTCTTCTAATCGTTTTACATTTTCAAGTGCCCTTTTAAGAAAATCGATATTTACATTTTCGTCCTTAATAGCACCTTCAAGAAGTGTTTCGATATAGCCAGATATTGATGAAATAGGCGTTTTTAACTCATGGGTAACATTCCCTAGAAATTCAGAACGTACTTTTTCCATGCGTTTGATCCGTCTAAAATCTTGATCAAGAGTCATCGCCATTTGGCTCATATTTGTTGCTAAATTATCAATTTCTACCCCTCCGGTATTTATATTAATCCTTCGGCTTAAATCCCCTTTACTAATATCATCTGCAGCTTGGGTAAGTTCTTGGATTGGATCAGTTAACCAATTTTTTAATAAAAACCAGGCTATAATAATAACGAGAATCATAAAGCCGATAATTAAATAATAAAATTCACGATAAGTGTTGGCTGGATCCTTTACTGATTTTAACGATTGTGCCAGACGCACATATTTGAATCCATGATGATTTTGGTCCACTTTTTTTGCAAAATATAGAAATTCAGTTTTCAAGGTAGTACTATAACGAGTTGAAAACCCTTCCCCAAATTCCTGAGCTGCAAGAATTTCAGAACGATCAATATGATTATCCATTTGAGATAGTTGATTATTTGGCAAAGAAGATTCTCCGATCACTGTGCCATCAGCCGCTATTAATGTTACCCTTAAACTGGATGCATCAGAATATTCAGTAGCTAATCCCTGAAAAGTATCTTTTTGACTTGAACTGCTATAGACTAGAATTGCATTAGCATGGGATCGCAGTTTATCAATGATACCTTCCTGGGCTTGATCCAATGCCAATGAATTTGTATAGAGTATTGGTGTGATTATTCCTATTAATCCGATAGAAATAATGATTGCCAGTAATCTATACTGTATCCGTCTCACTATTTGATATAGTATTTAGTTTTAAATCTTCGGACGAAAACGGTACCCAATGCCTTTTACCGTTTCAATCCAATTTTTACAAGGACCTAATTTGGATCGAATTCGGTTAATATGAACGTCAATGGTACGATCAACTACGAAAACATCTTCTTCCCATATCCTACCAAGAAGTTCATCGCGGTTAAATATGATATTTGGATGACTCATAAAAAAAGCCAATAATTCAAACTCTTTACGAGGTAAGTGCAGTTCTTCTCCATCCAGTTGAGCTATATATGTAGAAGTATTTATTTCCAATTCACCAAAACTAATACTAGTGCCCTTGGAATTAATTTGATCAATTCTGCGGAATATTGCATTAATCCTGGCAATAAGCATTTTTGGACTGAATGGCTTCCTGACGTAGTCATCAGCACCTACTTCCAATCCCTTTATTTCATCAAATTCACGGTCCATTGCCGTAAGAAAAACAATCGGCAATGTATTCCCTTGCTCGCGAATTTTACGGCATACATCATAGCCATCCTTACCCGGCATCATTATATCTAAAATTGCTAAATCCAGATCTTTAGAAAGTTTATCTAATGCATCATTCCCATCTATAGCTTCTGTGATAGCAAAGCCTTCCTTTTCTAAATTATACCTTAGTATCGCACGAATATCCGGCTCATCATCAACAATTAGTATATTCTTCATGGCCCCCTAAATACACAGCCGGTAGAACAGGTCTCACTGACAATAATTTTTTTCAAACCAGTAAGTTGGGGTTTTACCTTCTCCCAGATCCATTTAGCTAGATTTTCGCTGGTGGGATTATTCAACCCTTTTATGT
>CAYYXU010000103.1:0-6208 GCA_964475645.1 uncultured bacterium
TTTGTCCATCATGATTCAAATCATGGGCATAATTCATCATAATGGAAGGTTCATCCGGCAGTTCCTCCAAGGCTTCCTCATAAAGTTCCAAATTACGCTGAAGTTTGTTCTTACTTTCTAACGCTTCAGGCTTGTATCCATGATGCAGTATCTTGGTCTTGCCGATGACCTGCTCCATGTTCCATTGCTTCATTACGACCAACACTGAGGCATGGATTGTTTCGTGAATTTTTCCAATAAAATGCAAACCCGGGGCATTGCGAACCAACCGAGGAACATAATTACATCCGTGCAACTGGGATCCTACATTTTCAAGCGGCAGCCGGTACCCCAAAATATTGGGTTTTGCCATATCCTCTTTCAATGTCTGTACCGCATCAGATGTGAGTTCCTCATCCGCATCCAGAAATAGAACCCAATCACCACGAGCATATTCGAGACACTTATTTCTGGCCTCAGAAAAATCATCTTTCCAATCATGATCATATACCTCTGCACCATGTGAAGCGGCAATTTTTTTTGTATTGTCTTCAGAACCTGTATCTAGAACAATTATTTGGTTAGCGACTTTACGGACTGATTTAAGGCACTTGCCGATGTTTGGCTCCTCATTTTTTGTTATTAAGCAGCATGTTAAGCGATTTGATTCTATGCAGTTTTTCTTTAGCAATGTTAATATATTATCATTGTTATGCTTTCGCTGATTAAAAGATTTATATAAATTTTGCACCAACTCCCATTTCGGAGTTAAGTTTTTTAATTTAGCTATTAAATAATAGGCCTGATCTAATAAATTTTTTTCTAACGATATGTCTATTATTTGCAGATATGCTTCTGGGTGAAATGGCCTTAATTTCAATAAATAGATAAATGCCTTGATTGACGATTCATTGTCTAAATTGACAGTGTTTTGCAACTTAGACAATCTACCGATCTTGGCAACTTCAGGTGGGTTCTTCTGCGCCCCTGAATTTTGACCTAATGCCTCAATAATAGCGCTATAAAATAGGTTACATTCATCTTTGAATGTGTATTCCCTTGAAGTTGCTATGCCGGCAATGGATATTTTATTTCTTAGTTTTTCATCTATTATCAAAGTTTTTATTGCATTGGCCATCGCAACAACATCTCCAGGCGTAACCAATAATGAATTTTTGTTGTTCACACAATATTCCCTCGCACCAGCCGTATCGGTACAAACAACGGCACATCCTGATGCCATTCCCTCTTGCGGTGGCCTTGGACACGAATCATAATATGACCCATAAACAATAATAAGTGATCTTCTATAAATTTCAGCCAGCTTCTCTTGCGATGGATTTTGGTAATAATTACAATTAATATCTTTAAATATTTCAGGAGGAGTGCCTGACACTCTATTGATTTTTATATTAGGATATTCCTTCAGAACAAGTTCCAAAGCTGATTGTATTTCTTTAATTCCTTTAAACATTAATGGATTCACATAATCACCAGGATTATCTGGACCTACTACTAGCACCTCTATTGAATCATCATTTTTATTACCCGGATAAAATAATTCTGAATCAGTGCCAACAGGAACTATATAATCTGGATTTTTACACCCATATCTTGACTTTATAGTTTTCGCTAGGTTTTTGGAATTAACAACAGTTAGTATACCATTAACACCGTAGCTGAGTGATGATAAATTATGTAGTTCTTGATTTATCTTGTAAGCTGGATTTTTTTCATTTAACAACGCAGGGTCATCAAATACAAATTGATCTCCCTGTGCATAATATACTTTTCTTCTTGCTTTTATATCCAATAATTCATGGACATGTGTAAAGTAAGTTGCAATTACCACATCACATTTGGGGCATTTTTCCCAAAATGACTCATTATGATCTACTGTTAATATTTCTACAGTTCCAAAGGGGACAGGATCAATAGTCCTGGTTAAGATCGCAACAGGATGCCCAAGATCTAGAAAATATTGTATAATCTTTTTTATTGTGTTGTTTCCACCCGTAACACCAAGATAGTTCTCTATAATAAAGACACACTTTTGTTTGCCCATGCCCTTGCTCCCTGTGATGTTATTATGTTTTAAATCAATCATTTCAGCTCACTACAATTGCGGTTAACATAAACCGAACAACGAACGTTGTTGCCTTTTTAATTTTTGCACTCAGCACATCTTCTTAACATTTTCTTCCAGCTTATTAAGAAACTGCATTTTCTGCATGTGAATATTCTGCTTGTTATGTAATATCAACTCTTCGGTTAAAGGTATTAACCCGAGCCCAGGATTAAAAGCTATCACTTCATCTGCGTTTTTTCCCACCACGGCTTTCGCCCAGTCTATTTGCAACTTACTGAATACCTGTGAATTATTTATTACGATATTAGCCTTATGGACTAGGTCATTTTTTGAGCACTCTAACAGCATAGATTTATTATGCTTTCTATAGTAAAAAACTGATTCTTTTGAGTATCTGTGGAAATGCCCCTTCGAGTAAGAATTTATCCAAAAATCCCAATCTTCATAACCAGGAAGATTTGTTCTATACCCACCAACCTCTAACCAACATATTTTCCTAAAGAGTGAAGCAACCGGAATATAATTTATTCTCAAAATTAACCGGTTGTCATAATCTTTGTTCTTGATATAGCTCTCCAAATCACCGAAATGCTTTAGATTAGAAAAGCATATAGAATATTTTCCATCTAACTCTAACAATCTAACTGATTCTGAAATGTAATTATTAGATATTCTGTCATCTGGATCCAAGCACATTATATACTCACCAATTGAATTTTCTATGCCAATATTTCTTGGTATTGCCGGCCCACCTGTATTCTCTGCGTTAATAAACTTAACATTCTTATATCTTTGCATTAATCTTTGAGCAATATATACTGTATCATCAGTGCTTCCAGAGTTAACAATAATAATTTCTATGCTATCATAAATCTGCTCTTTTATGCTTTGGATGCATTCATCTAGGTAACTACCATAATTATGGCAAGCTATAACGACAGAAACTAAACTCATAATCTAAATTTAACTTTATTTGAAAAGATCAACAACCTTCGCAAATTTATATTTTTTTATAATATTCTATAGTTTTATTTAGCCCTTCATTAAACTCCGTGATCGGATTCCAATTTAACATTTTCTTCGCCTTTTCAATATCTGCATAGAGGGCCATATTCTCAAACGGTTTATACTTTATTGCGCCGTACTGCGGCTCACCGCCACCAACTAGTTCGATTACTTCCTGTATGACAGATCTAATAGATACAGGAATACCAGAAGCTAAATTAATAACCTCCCCAAAACATCCTTTAGATTGTAACGCCGAAAAAACACCATTGATAAAATCCCCAACATAACAAAAATCTCGCAATTGATTCCCATAAGTCGTCTTAAAAGGTAAACCCTTAAGGCATGCATTAATGACTTGAGGCAAAAATCTATTATTAGATTGACCGGGGCCGTATACCAAAAACGGTCGTAAAATTATACCAGGAAATAATTCTGTATTATTCAACATTTTCATAAAGTTTGTGGCACTATTTTTCGCAAATGAATAACTTGCCATTGATGAACATGCCATATCTTCACGCTGAGGCGCAATTGCATCACCGTACTCATCGCTACTTCCCACTTGCACAAAACATTTTAACGATTCCCAATTTATGCATCGTATTACGTTAAATAAACCCTGTAAATGCGCATCAATAACTTCAGCGCCGCCACTCCGGTATTTCACATGACTAATATCACCACACAAATTTACTACATAGTTTATGTTTTGATTCAAAATTTGAAGCTTTACATCCTTATACCTTGTAATATCGGCTTTTAAGTATGTAGCGCCCTCATGCCTTTTTGATAATTCAGGTTTATTCCGGCACAGTACGAACACTTTATAGTCACGCTTAATTGCTTCATTGACTAAAGCGTTACCCAGAAAGCCAGCACCACCGAGCACCAGCAAGTTTCCTGCCGACAATCTATTTTTCTTTAAACTTTCCAAGGAGCTTTACCTGAATTCCATAATTTTTCTAAGTTTTCACAGTCTCTCTTAGTGTCCATGCATTGCCAATATCCATCATGCTTATACGCCATCAACTCTCCTAATTTAGCAGCCTTTTCTAAAGGGATACGCTCTAGCATGACATCATCTCCATCAATTAGATCAAAAAAATCCGGATCTATCACAAAGAACCCTCCATTAATCCAACCATCATGAAGTTGTGGTTTTTCCTTAAAGCTTTGTACATTACATCCATTCAACTCCAACCTGCCAAATCTAGCTTGTGGTCGCACAGCAGAAATTGTTACTAATTTTTTATGCTCTTTATGAAAAGCGAGTAAAGAATCTATGTTAATATTAGACAATCCATCACCATACGTCAGCATACAAGTTTCGTCACTAATATATTTTCTTAATCGTTTCACACGACCACCTGTCATTGTATTAACACCAGTGTTAACTAAAGTTACCTTCCAATCTACATCATCAAGGTTCAATGGCGTTAGCGAACCCGTGCTCAAATCAACGGTAAAGTCAGAATTAAGCGCTTGGTATTTTAGGAAATATTCCTTTATACATTCACCTTTATAACCAAGAGCTACATAAAAATCATTATGGCCATAATTAGCATAAGAGTTCATTATGTGCCATATCATCGGCTTATCCCCTATCGGAACCATTGGCTTCGGTATAACTTGTGTATACTCAGCAAGGCGAGTCCCATATCCACCGGCTAATATTATAACTTTCATGAATCAGACCATTTATAATTTATACTATCTTTTGGCATCCTTAGCACTTCCCCTTCATCGTGCTCCATGTTGGCCAGATTCAATATGATACTATTATTTGAATCTACACCCATAAACCCAAACCAAATACCAGGCGGAACTGTGAGCCTCACATATCTAATCTCTCCGACTTCCTCAACACGATAATCATTATCCTTACTATTGGCAAAAAAAACGAATTTAACATTCCCTATTGGCACGACTAAATTAAGCGTCATTTTAAGATGACATTTCCAAGCCTTAACAGCATCTGGTTCTATGCATGAAAAATATGCTTCGCCAAAACCGATATAACTAGTATCAGAAGATTTTAAGGCAGTCATAACATCGCCACCTTTAGTTTGGATACGTTTTATATTAGTTACTTGAATATCTTCTAAGGAATTATTTTTCACAATTTTATTAGGTTAGATATTGCTGATATTTCTCTATTTGCCCAAATGTTATGTCCCTCATATCTTCTTTTCTTTCGTAATAAGTTCTATACCAATCTGCAGTCAACCGCACTGTTTCTCTGAACGACATAACTGATTTCCAATTTAAATATTGAAGCGCTTTATCGCAATTCAACTTTAGCAAACCGGATTCATACAATTCTGCATTATTCTCTTTTATAAAATCGTATTTTACTTCCGACCAATAGTTTCCCATTTCTTTAACTAATTCCAGTACAGAGTAAGTCTCATTTGATGGAGGCCCAAAATTAAAGGGCTCTCCTTGCAATTCCTCTCTTTCGTATAATTCTGTAGCCAGTCTTAAATAACCACCTAGCGGTTCCAGTACATGTTGCCACGGACGCGTTGCATTAGGATTTCTTAGCTGTACTGTTTTTTTCTTTGCCCAAGATGCAGCACAATCTGGTATAATCCTATTACTTGCCCAATCTCCACCGCCTATTACATTCCCAGCACGCGCAATTCCTAATCGAACAAATGGTTCTAATTCGAAATATGATTTAAAATACGATTGGATGACTAATTCTGCAGCACCTTTTGAGGCGCTATAAGGATCCTTGCCACCCAATTTATCAGTCTCCCTGTAACCCCAAGCCCATTCTAAATTATCGTAGCATTTATCACTGGTTACCAAAACCGCTGCACATTTATGCTTCAATAAGCGTAGTCCTTCTAAAACATTTACAGTACCCATTATATTTGTCTCATAGGTTGAAAGTGGATCCCTATACGCTTCTCGAACCAACGGTTGAGCCGCAAGATGAAACAAATAGTCGGGCCGTTCATACTTTATAATCTTAGTTATTTCATGATTATTTCTGATATCTAATCTTATATCCGTTATATCTTCTTTAATTTTTATTACCGAATAATGTGACGGATCCGTCACTTCGCCCAAAGACACGCCTGTCACCTTTGCGCCAAGCCTCAAAAGCCACGCACAGAGCCAACT
>CAYYXU010000104.1:0-6164 GCA_964475645.1 uncultured bacterium
ATTGCTAGTCTTCTTCCTAAAATTCGGTTACTACTTTTAGCGGTTTGAAAGAGTAATACCGTTTGCGATCCTATATATACCCATTGATTAAAATATTAATCTTATTAATACTGCCTAATATTTACGCGCAGGACGATGATACTAGTACAGAAATTGAAGCTAAATTAATAGTTGAATCAAAATATGAGTTTCATAATCGCTTCGGAGAATATCTTGAAATACTGCAATACAAAATAAAAACCAATTTTGATAAACTTGGTAAAGTGACCTCAATCATACATTATGGTGGAGAAGGTAAATTGCAGCGTAAAGATATTTACTATTATAACAATGATGGTTTTCTGGTTGAATTATCTAGTTATGGTCCAGATGGACTACTAGCATGGAAAAACATATTTACATATAATGAGCATAACAAAATAACCCAAGAAGCTTCATATGATCCGGATGGTTCACTTGCTTGGGAAGACAAATATAAATATGATAAAAATGATCATCTTTTAGAGAAGGTTTCATATCTCGTAGAAGACAAAAAAGAATATGTTAGTCGGACTTTTCGTTATAACTCACAGAATCAATTAGCAAAAGAGACTTCTTATTATCCTGACGGCAAACGCAGCAGTGATTTTATTTATACGTATGATTTTGATGGTAAACTGTTAGAAGAAAAGTTTTATGACTATTACAAAAAGCTTACCCTTAAAGATCAATATAAATATGATCGAAAAGATAATCTTAAAGAATGGATACTAATCAATAAAGATGGGAAGTTGGTCAATAATTACGAGGGCATCGCCGAAAAATCATACCAATATAATAGGAAAAATAATATAATTGGTATAGAAATGAAGAATGACCAAGGTAATATAGTGAAGAAGGAAATATTCCAATATGGGAAGGATGAACGGTTACTTAAGTCCGTTAAATTTTACGTGAAATTTATATTTGGCAAGATCCATGAAATACCTATAGAAAAGACCACATTTCAATATGAGCGGTGGTAATTTTTAATATGCGCAGCAAGTCCTTTTATTGTTTAATTCTGTTGCTAGTCTTGATCAATTGCTCTGATAATGCACCCGGGATAAAAAAGGTCATTGTAAAGGATAATTCCGCTAGACTTGTTGATAATCCTAAAACAAAATCTCCCATAACTTTTATACCGTTTGGCACTGAATTGGAGGTATTAAAAATAAAGGATGTAAAGAAAGGCTTGTTCAATACGACTTGGTTTCAGGTACCTTACGAAGATACTGTGGGTTGGATTAATATGTTTTTTGTGACAGTTGATTCTAATGCTACTGTAGATGAAATGATAAAACTTGCTAATCGCAGTCAACCTGATGTTGTCAAGGATGTTGATCATGAGGATTATGCCGAAGATTATGAAACTTTTGATTACGAAGAATATTATGAAGATGACGAAATTACCCAGGTTTCGGGTGTATTGACTGCAGATCAGCGTAATGTTGATCAAGGTGTCGGATCTGGTACCGCAAAAGCCACCACTGTATCATCATCAGGTAGGTTGTACACTGTACAAATTACATCTGGTAAAAATCTTGCAGCCGCGAATGAATTGGTCCAAAATGCAAAAAATGCCGGTATAGATGCATATATCCAACAAGGTTATGTAGATAATAGCGGTACATTGTGGTATCGTGTGCGGGCAGGAAAATATACATCCATAGATATAGCCAAGACTGCCGCTGGTGAAATAAATGAAAAGATGAATACGAATTCCTGGGTGGATAATTTCCGGGATGATGAATTGGTAAAGCAGGAATTGATCCCAGCGATAAATGAACCGTTGGAATCCTTGCCCATGTATAGCGTTATTGATCCATGGTTGAAAGAAAATATTTCAAATTCTGGTTCCATAAAGTATATTAAATGGTATGACCCATATATCAGGGGCAATTTCCATCTACAGCGAGTTCGCTATAGTATATTAATAAATCAAGACGAATTGTTTATCGATGAACGCGAGTTCAAATTTTGGGATGAAAAGCTCTACTCAGTTTTTGATAATCAAGGTACTCAACTGCAGTAAAGCTGTCCAATTTATTTGTTTAGTTAGTTGATGGCTTACATCACTTATCGTTATAACAACCTTTTCTATAATTAATATTGTTTGATTCTACAAAGTGAAATTTTCTATAATTTTATTTTCAATGGTGACATTTGCGGTAGCTGAGGTTCGTGTAAATATTGACAGTCTAGTGATCCGAGAAGATCTTGATACTAAAGGTCGGAGGTATTTACCAAAAACAAAAATACCATTTCAGGGAATGGTATATAGTGAATATTCTAACGGACAGGTAGAATTTGAAGGACCAATCGAATCTGGTTTACAGCATGGAACATGGGTATGGTGGTATCCAACCGGTGAAAAAAAATCAGAAATTATTTTTTCAAACCATTTAAAGCATGGACATGGTCGATCTTATTTTGAATCTGGAAATTTGAATGAATCAGGTAGTTATTTAGAAGATAAAAAGGAAGGCCTCTGGACACAATATTATGAATCAGGCAAGAAATTGTCTGAGACAAATTATAAAAACGATAAATTACATGGTCGGTTGACAATTTGGCACGAGAATGGCAGGAAAAAAAAGGAAGTATTTTATACCAGAGGCAAAAAGCACCAATGGGAGCTCGGTTGGTATGCAGATGGCAGTCATCGTCTAAAATTATTCTGGTACCTCGGATTGCAAAGAGGCCAACAAATAGCCTGGTACAATAACGGTCAAAAAGAATATCATTACACATTTGATAATGGCGCCTGGGTGGGTGATATTAATGAATGGTATGAGAATGGTGGCCAGAGAATAAAAGGATCTTTTGTCAATGGTAAACAATCTGGAACATGGATTTGGTATTTTCCAAATGGTAATTATGCATTGGAAGGTGAATATACTGATGGTTTTCCTACAGGTTATTGGCGATCATATTCTGAAGATGGTTTAATGATATATAATGAAGAGGAATATGGCATCTGGGTGGAGGATGAACTGAAATGGTGGAAAGAAGATTATGCTGGTACTGCGAACCCTGAAGATATGCCTGTTATCCAATATTAATAAATAAAAGGAACATAAGGCTTATGAGTAATATTGTTATTAAACAACTTTCCAACGATGAAATAGAGAATATGGGTATTATAAACTGGCCCATTTGGACCAGTGAAGTCTCAGAATTTCCGTGGAAATATGACGTGGAAGAATCTTGTCTAATTTTAGAAGGGGAAGTGTCTGTGACTGCTGGTTCGGATTCAGTGGAAATTAAATCGGGGGATTTTGTTATTTTTCCGAAAGGATTATCATGTGTCTGGAAGGTTACTAAGCCAATCAGGAAACATTACAAATTTGGTGAATGACTAAAATAGTAATGGCTACATAATAATTTATGCGTGAATCTGTCTCACAATATCTAAAAACGTACGATCCCTTTGTATTATTTGGATTAAGTCATATTGGGGCGATTATAGTAGCGTTAATCCTAGTTATTTTTCTACCCATTTACGCCCGAAAGAAATTATCCGAGAGACAACAGCACTTAGTGGGAAGTGCGATTGGTTATTTTGTGATGAGTAGTTACTTGATATGGGTAATCTTGGAATTAATCGCTGGTACATTTGATGTAAAATTACATTTACCAATTCACCTCTGCCGATTGGCCAATTTACTGATCCCATTGGTAATGGTTAGACGAAGCTATTTTTTCTATGAAATACTATATTTCTGGGGTCTCTCTGGCATGTTTCAGGCTATCATTACCCCTGATATTGCTGCCGGATTTCCCCATTTTCAATACTGGCGGTTTTGGTTTGCTCATCATGGAATGATTTTAGCTTTGGTTTATGCCACCGTTGTATATGATATGCGACCAACAATCGCAAGTGTCTGGAAAGCAATGCTGGCTATGAATATATTCTTAATCTTTGCAATAATAGCCAACCTTTTGCTTGATGCGAATTATTTCTGGATCTGCGGAAAACCTGTTAACGAATTAGGAGAACATGTGCCGAGTTTATTGGATTATTTGGGACCATGGCCATGGTATATTCTTGCAGCTGAATTTGTTGCCTTAGCACATTTCTTGGTAGCTTTTGTACCATTTATTTTTTTAAATAGAGGCAAAAGAACAATAGGAACGGGAATTTCAAATGATATGCTCTAATAGTGGTAGTTAAATATCACAAAAATAAACTGAGAAATATGATATGAAGTCACTTACTTTTATTTTATTAATATCTATTATGTGCTTACCGGCACAGGATATGGATCGTCTTTTTTGGAATGGTAGTGATTGGCGCCGGCTAGAGAAATTTGCAGATTATGATCTAGAACTGACTTACATGATGAAGATAGCCTATATTAATGGCGTATTAGATAGTAGGTTATTTTATTACCTGAAAGCATGGACAATGGAACAAGCGTTTGCCGATAGTTTGTATGCCGAAACAGTTGATTATCTTACCCCCAGAGAATTAGTAAAAGTTCTTGATAATTTTTATGCTGATCCAATCAATGGTTATATTCCTCTACCTTCAGCAATAATTATCTCTAATATGTTTGGTGAACGAATTCCAATGAATAAGATTGATGATTACATACGTCATTCCAAAGATTGGATTAACCGAATGATCCTCGAAAAAAAACAGTAATGTAAGCCATGGTTTCCCGCCTGTTAATTGTAGTGGGATTTGCTTTTGTAATGCTATGTGGTCAGAGGCAAAACCGCGTCTTTTGGGATGGCAGCGATTGGAACCGCATAGCGATCCAGATGAATCAAGAATCTGAATCGATTTACCGTATAAAAGCGGCCCATATTAATGGACTATTAGATGGAAGATTTTATTTTTATTTAAAAGCCTGGGAAGTAGAGCCAGTTTTGGCAGAAGGTGCTTACGATGATCCGCTGGATCTTTTGCTACACAAAGAATTGATTAAAGCACTGGATAAATTTTATTCTGACCCAAAACACAATACTATTCCAGTTATTTCAGCGATTATAATTGCTAACATGCGTGTTGGTGGCATTTCTGAACCAGTTGTATACCGATATATTGAAGAAACGAGGTTTTGGGCTAATAGTATGAAAGCGGATATTGATTCAATGTCAGTTGAAATTCTTGCGGCAAAACTCGATAAACATTTATCAAAGCCGTTTGATATAAGTGAAAAATATGGTCGTGGACCAGATTATGAACGCAAGCGTGTGGTGTTAAAGCCTAAGTACGTTGAATCGGAAGATAAAGGTGATAAAGGAACAGCTTGGTATACGGCATTTATCCAAGGTTGGAAATTTGGTCTAACAGGCGGGACTAATCGGTGGAGTTCAAGTGACAGCGCTGTGTCATCTGGTTCAGGTTATAATTTTGTAATAAAAACGCCGTTGCATTTTGCGACAGAAAACTTCGAAACTCGCGTTCGCTTGGAAATAGGTGGATTAAAATTTTCAACCGATTTGACTGGCAGGCAGACTGCCGCATATGTCCAATTAGGATTAGGTGATTCAACAATTCCAATAATAAACCGAATGATGTTAGAAATTGGAATGGGGTCCACATTAGGCAACACTTCTTTCAGTAGCGGGTTATTGATTACACTAAGGAAGAAGAGGTTAGATCTGATTACTCGTTATGTATCTGCAAGTTCTACTGTAGGGACGAATTTACCACCCAATTGGATATCTATTTCAATGGGGTTTAATTTTTAATCGACTCTGTAGAAACCAATGGATGGATGGTATGTATAGACACGATAGTCATTTGGGAATCGTACTTTAGCAATATAAAATTCAAAGCGGTCAGGTTGCCGCCGATTTAGTGGAAAAACTTTATCTTTAGACACTGAATTTTTCGGTTGCAAGGCACCATCCGCAGGTTCTAAAAAAGTGATCCGCTTTTCAGATAATATATCACCTTTACTATTGATGCGTAATAGAAAACCATCAAGTTTGCTGATATTTCGTTGTGAATTATTATTTATTTGAATGACGATGCGGATCTGCTTATCATTCATTATACGTTGTCTAATATCGACCGCCAAAAGATCTTTTGGCTCATCGCTATAAAGGACAGAAAGGAATACGCAGAATAACAGTATATTCATATGTAAACTTCGCCAGCGTACGAGAAAAACAAAAGGAAAACTAAT
>CAYYXU010000105.1:0-6140 GCA_964475645.1 uncultured bacterium
ATTAAGTTCAATAACCTCTGTGAATGTTTCACCAAAAATACTATCTACATCCCATGTAATTCCTGGGATCCAATATTCACCACCATATTCATAAGCGCCAAGATCTGGAGCCGTCCCAATATAGCCATCATTAATCCCTTGAACAGCAACGCCTGAATCAATCAAAGCCGAACCAGTAATAGGCCTGAAATCACGGTTTTCAGGATCCACCAACATTTCTTTTATATCTGTATTCATTTCATAACCATTCCAATTGTGATCATATATACCTGGCACAGGATAATCCTCGTAATTCCCCGTTCGATGGCCGGCAATTTTATTAGCCGCATTATTTCGGGAAATCGTACCCTCATTGCCACCCTGTTCAATCATTATTATAATATCATTTTTATCACCATTATCAAAGGCAGTGTTATTATATAGCATGTGCTCATATCCTTTGATCATAATTCCACCCTGTACATTCCATATCACATTGTGATGCATTAGACCATTATTTCCATCGCCGTTACCATCAAACCTGGCGCCATATTTGATCGTGTCATGGATCCAATTGTAGCGAATCTCCACACCAGGCTGCTGTCCCACCATGCACTGTACCATGGCACCATCACTTTGTACATAGCCACTATCATACATATCATTTAGTTCGATTAACGCTTCGTCTCCGGGATTCAGTGTAGCCGAAGCACCCAACTTATGCAGAGTATTTCTGCGGAAAACATTTCCTGAACCACCCATTTGGATTGTGGTCATCAAGCCATTGAGGTCAGTGGAAGTGTAATCAATATGATAGAAATAACAATCTTCAATCGTATTATTACCGGAATACATTTCCAACACGGAACCATCCGTATATCTGAAAGCACATTTATAAACCAAACAATTACTACTGCTTGTAAACAATGACATATCCGGCTGATTATCTACCACACCTAGCATGCGCTTATAACAGCTGGGAAACCAAAGATTGCAGTTTTCAATAACAGCGTAATCACAATTGGAAAAATTAAAGGTTGTTCCAAAAAATTCGATATTCTTGATCTGTACGTGGTCTGAATTCGATATTTCAAAGGCATATGATTGGACCTTACCGCGAATGGAAAGATCATTGGGGTCACCATTATCCGGTGGCCAAAAATATAATTCGTTTGTAAGTGTGTCCAAAAACCATTCTCCTTCAGTATCGAGAAAGGCCAATTTTCCTTCTAAAAAATAATCATGATGTTTTGTTTTCCACCCTGGAACGGGGTCATATGTAAAAGTATTACCTGAATGGGATAGTACACGACGGGTCCAAGTTTTAAAAGAACCGACATTCAGGATAGCGATAGCGCCGGTAATATCCAGCCCGCTATTTGCTAGATCAATATCGCCGTGAGGTTCATCTATGAGGGTTCCATTTTCATAAGCACTAGGGTCATCGTCAATTGTTCCATGACCCCAATAATTTTCCTTATCCCATACTGTACCATCAGTAAAATTAGCATTTGGCCAGCGGGCCATAACCATTTCCTGGCGCTGTGCAAATAACTGCCATACAGGAAAATCCAATGTCGTTTTCCAAATACTACCAGAATAAACTTCCCAAACCACATCTAACAGCATTGTTCCATCCAACACAACTCTTTCGCCGTCATAAACGGAAAAAATAATCGGTGAACCATCCGACCCATCATTATCATCCATTATAATGGTTTCATGATAACTGCCTTGCCTTATATAACAAATATCACCAGCAATCATCGTATCAGCAGCTTTTTGAATTGTTAAAAATGGATTAGTCACCGTACCCGGATTGGAATCATTACCATTACTAGAAACGAAATATGTACTTCCAATACAAAAGCCAGATAGGGTTGCTATAAGGATAAAATATTTCATTACATTAATTCCAGATTGATGAATTAGGGATGGATATATTAATTCATTTTGCCATTCTATTTCAATAGTACCATCTTTTTAGTCTGCATATATACACCAGCTTGGATGCGATAAAGGTAAACACCTGCACTAACAGGATTGCCATAATCATTAGTAGCATTCCAGGTTATAGACTTATACCCTGCATTTTGATATTGGTTTACCATTGTCTTTACTTGTCTGCCCAATAGATCAAAGATTGTAATATTGACATGACTGTTAACTGGAAGTTTATATCGTAGTAACGTAACAGGGTTAAAGGGGTTGGGATAGTTTTGGTGAAGTGAATAGCCACTTGGCTTAATTCCTTCATTTTGAATTTTACTTAGATCAAGGCCTAAATATTCACAAACACCAAGGATCAAGGCATACGCTGTGGAATCATAGTTTCCTGCTGCCTCACAATTCATATCCTCATAGGTTAAAGCCATTACATTTTCACCATAGTTCATCCACCACCAACTTTCAGGATACTGGTCAGGCGTGCCAGTGGTCCAGCTTATAAAATAATCCCAATCCTCAAAGCCACCTAGAAAATAGGACTGAACACCATTGATAAACTGCTGTTCCAGAATAGTATAATTATCGGATGTGCCGGCTGCATCATGATATACAAAATAACGTTTACAGGAATAGGAAGAATGCATATTCAAGGCCACCTTGATAGGATTATTTACTAACGCCATAAGTTCAAAAAACCGGTTTCTTAATACGGCAACTTCTAATTCTAAAGGCACATCATCCCAACCGCTTTCAATATCTACTCCATTGGCATTTTCACGGGCATAACCAAGTTCTACACCATCAGGGTTGTACATAGGAATGATATGAAATATGCAATTTGATCGAATAAATGCCGCCAGTGGTGCATCCGAAATCAGAAAATTGATTATTTCATTGGTAACCCAAAAGGATTCCTCTTCTCCTGGATGGGTTCGTGCATGTATATATATACGGTGATTTGAACTGGATTGTGGGTCGTCTGCTATAGTCAGTTCCCAGAGAGCCCGGTTCTGAACAGAAGCGCCCAATGAATCAACCGTTACAAATGGACTTGCACCCCAACGAACCAGATCTACAAGTAAACTGTCATAGCCATAACCCCAGTTCACTGTCCGAGCTAAAACATGATTTGGCTGATAACCATAAATATATCCACATTTATCCACTGGTTCGATCTGTGAATACATAATTGTAGAAAATACAAGTTTCGCTAGAATGACTTTTCTACTGATTCTTTTCATAATCATTTTGATAGCATCCGTAAAAAACGAGAAGAATTATATGCTCTCGGAATTAAATCTTGATATACCAATAATTATTTGGTTAATGAAAATGAGATTATCAATATTACATTTTCATAATACTGTTATCAATTTCAGCAAGTGCGAAGTCAATATCTTCACCAGTATTATAAAGATGAGGAGAAAATCGCATTGCACTGCCCCGACTGGAAACAAAGACCTGGGCTACCTTTAGACATGTGATGATTTCCTTTGAATCAATGTTTTCAAAATAGGCTGTTACGATAGATGACCGGTTCTTGTCATCCAAAGGTGACGTGATCACCGCATCCCGGGAACGAAGGCCCGTGACCAATATATCCGCCAACTGCCGATTGTATTGAAAAATTTCCTTAACTCCAACCTTGTTAAGGAAATTGATCGCTTTAGTTAGTCCTATAGCACATCCAAAGGCCATGGTGCTGAATTCAAACTTTTGGGCTGTTTGCGGATAATCGATTCGTTTGGCATCCAAATCCCACATATTCTTATGACTACGAAAGCCAACCAAACCCGGATCCAGTTTTTCTGAAAGACGAGGTGCAATATACATAAATGCCGCACCAAATGGACCACACAGCCATTTATAGGCCCCACTGATTAACGCATCTACCGGACATGCCTGGACGTCAATAGGAATGGATCCTGCAGACTGGGTAGCATCCACAACTAATAGTGCGCCCTTTTTATGAGCCGCATCAGCCAATAGGTGTAGATCATAGGTTTGACCATTACCGTATTCTACGTGTGAAATACAGACAACTGCTGTATTCCGGTCAATTAAGGCAATTATATCATCGGTGTGTATGAAATTGTTTTTTTCTTTGGCCAGTCTTATTTCGCATCCCGTGGATCTAGCTACGCGTTGCCAGGGATATACCGTGCTAGGAAAAACTATTTCCGTGCTGACAACATTTTTATCCTTTCCTGGATACACAGCCCAAGCCAGGGAACAAAGCAGTTCTGTTGCGCTTGAACCTCCGGCAATATCATCTGCTGAAGCATTGATTAACTGGGCGGCTGCCTGGTGAAGTTCTTTGAAGACATATTCTTCGGCATGATCATCAAAATTGTTACTACCATTCTGGGCAACATCTGCAACCCATTCTGTAATGATCTTCTCTGCGCCATTATACATTAACGCAACATTGGCTGCATTGAGATAAACAAACTTATTTGCTGTGGGGAAATCTTTTTCAGATACAATCGGTTTCATGAAAGCCAGCGTAAGTAACCATAAATATTCATGATCATAATAATGAATGACATCGCTGCAGTGGAATAGGCTTTTTTATGTATAGAATAGATGCCCACCATAGCGTTTCCCATCAGCCAGACAAGCCAGGATAATATGTATTCATTAGCATTGAGGTAATATCCAAAAATAACCAGACCGGCCCCTAGCCAGCCAATCAATTTCCAGTTCAATGACTCTGGATTATTGTTAAACCAATGTTTCATATTTTAATCTGCAAATAATAAACCCCGTTACTAGGCAGGGACTCAATTGAATTTTAGTACAATACCTTTCGCAAAATTTTAATATCTGATTTGAAGGATTCTGGCTGGAGCGGCCCGAAAGAGAATCGAAAAAATTGTGAAAGCGGAGATTTATCCCCCTGGCGTTTCATATCACAATCGGTTCCTTTCAGAATGGCGGCACCATGCTTAAAAAGACGCTTGTTAAACTCCTCAGCAGTTAATTCTCCCGGTAACATGCACCAATGATAAAATCCGCCATCGCCGGAAAAAACCTGCATCCCAAGATCAGTAAATGCTTCGCCATAGCGTTTGCGCTGACTAGCATAAAAAGTTGGAACAGCTCTGCGGGACATGTCTGTTCGCACTTGCTGAAATAATTCCAGTGCATAAAGCTGAGATGGCCGGGAAACACCTCCCATACCAAATGATGAATAGTTACCAAGTATTTCAATGTAGCGTTTTGCCGCTACTATCCACCCAATCCGAATACCAGGTGCTTGTAGCCCTTTGGTTGCAGCACCGGAGACAAACAAATTTGAATCATTTATATCATCGATAAATTCCAATGCGCTTGTTGGGGGATTGTGAAAAAGTTCGTATGCCTCATCTATCAATAAGCCAAATGAGCCATATGATGCTTTATTTACTAAAGATTGAAGTTCATCCCCTGTTCTGGTAACTCCAGTGGGATTACACGGATTGCTCAACATCACTAAATTCCGATCTCCATGAACTGGTTTGACATAATCCTGGACCGTCGGGAAAAAACTATTATCGACATGACTTTCCACAATAGAATATTCACGCTTTAGTAGACGAAGCATATCATAGTAGGGAGTGTATTCAGTGCCGGCTATTCGGATATGGATATCTTGCTGCAGAAACATTAATAGTGCAATCAATCCAGGTCTACCTCCAGCAAATATCATGATATTTTCATGATCAATTCCTGCACTGTAATAACGGTTATAATAGTCAGCGATGGCCTCGCGTAACTCTGGAAGCCCCCAGGCCTTAGGATACTTGAGATCTTCAGCATTAACATGGATATTATCAGGCATCTCAGGCCCTTCAGGTAACTGAGTCGTCAGGGGAAAGCCTTGGCTCCACGGGTGAGTACCTTTATTTCCCATGTATGTACCAAATGCATCCTGAAAAGCGTACAGGGTCTCATAAATACCCATGGGCGGGACATTGGTTAAAAAACTTTTGGAAACTTCACCCATTGTTAAAACCAAATTAATTTTTTGGAATCAATCATACTCATATCCTGAATCTAAATAAATATAAATTCCTAGTTATAAAACTAAAATACTATAGAATAATACATAAGCTAATTGATTGAAACACTTCCTTAGCATATAAAATAATAATGTCTATAAACATAAAACCCCGAATCAGCGGGGTTTTATGTTCAATCATAATTAATGATATTTATTCAAAGCGTTTCAA
>CAYYXU010000106.1:0-6131 GCA_964475645.1 uncultured bacterium
TTGACGGTGTTAAAAAGTACCTTGAAGGCAAAAATATAGTAAAAAAGGTTGTCGTTCCAGGAAGATTAGTAAACTTCGTCGTCAAATAATGTATATGGATATATACAATTATACATAATATATATTATACGACATTTATATATGTGATGGAAACTTGTCCTTAAATTGTTGTAATTGCCCCTTTTGCCCCATAACCATGATGGTATGATCTGCAGAAAGTTGCAATTCTGGATCCGGATTGATTTCATAGCTGCCATCACCATTCACTAAACCAACAATTACTAGGTTGAATTCTTCCCGCATTTTCGAATCCTTTATCTTAACTCCATGAAATGAATTTAAATTAGTCATATTTACTTCATCAATCGCCAAATCAACAATACCCTGTTTAAGGCTTAAGGATACCGTGTCTTCCAATTCAGGAGAAATTAGGAGTTCAGCCATCCTATGACCACCAGCTGTATAGGGATTTACGACCTTATTTGCCCCAGCCTGCTTTAGTTTTGGTTTATTATTTATCTGACTACAGCGACTTACCAGGAAAGCATCATGATTTAAGGATCTAGCAGTTAGTGTAACGAACAGATTATCTGGATCGTTGTTGAGGCAAACTACAATACCTGCCGCTTTATGGATACCTGCTTCTTCCAGTGTTTTTTCAATCGTAGCATCACCTAGAACGGATTTGTAGCCGATTTCTGTTATTTTATCTACCTTATCCTGATCCAGTTCCACAATGACAAAAGGATAGTCCTTGTCATGTAATTCTTTGGCAATTACCGCACCCATGCGGCCGTAACCGCAGATTATATAGTGGTTTTTCATCTTACTAATCTTTCTTTTTTTTTGATTTTCTTGATAGACTCTGAATTCTATAAGTTCAGCGCCAAATTCTGATATCATATATAGGAAACCGCTAACCCCGAAAATGATTACAATACTCGTCCACAAGCGACCCAGATCATCAAGTGGATGTACTTCTCCAAATCCAACAGTTGTTAGTGTAATGATGGTCATATAAAAGCTGTCAATTAATGACCACTCACTTCCCCCAAAAAAGTAAAAGCCCAGTGTTCCCAGTGTAATAAGGATAGCGAAATAGGCTAAGAATTTTGATGATTTCCTACTAAACACCCCTTTATCCCCTATTGTTTTCGTACTGCGGCAGTCATCCAGTCAAGGTACGAATCAGAACCGTTTGTTATTGGCAATGTTATTAACTCAGGTGTGTCATAGGGATGTACATTTTGCACCTCCCGGTAAACTTCGGTTTCTAGATCTTTGGTGGTCTTAATAAGTAATAAAACCTCAGACTCGGATTGAATTTGCCCTTCCCACCGGTATACAGAATTAATTTTGGGAATAATATTAATACAGGCTGCAAGTTCCTTTTCAACTAGTTTATTGGCTATAGACTCTCCCTCTTCTACCGTTGACACGGTTGTGAGTATAATCGCAAAATCCACTATAATAAATTATTCAATATTGTTTTATTATTAACTCTGGATAAAGTTTTTCATAGGTTTCTAATGCTAGGGCCGGACCATTTTTTAAATAATGATCAAAAAATTCTCTAATAGCTGAATTGGTAATCCTGCGAATTCTTAGTGGATCTATATTGCCAGAACCATAGCGTTTTGTTACCCGATTGAATTGGGAAAAGTCAGTAAAATCATAATGAGATGCGCCCTGGACGTCAAGCCGCAGAGACCAAGCGCTATTATTCCCTGCCAACGTGTCCAGCTTCAAATAATTTTCTTTTTCTTTCCAACTCACCTGTCCAAGATGAATAAACGGTTTACTTAGATCACTATTGAGTACCGGTGAAGGGACAGGTAAAAACCAGGCATCCAAACCCAAACAAGCATCGACCCTCTCATCTGTCGATGCCACTAAAACGCTCGTGCCACCGCCAAATGAATGGCCAAATACACCAACATGTTCGAGGTCTAGAATGTTTTTTAATGCTACACTGATAAAATTTCCCTGGGCCATTTCATCGAGCATAAATTGAATATCTGAAGCGCGATAGCCTAATTGTACTCGTCGCAGACCCCATTTTTCTTCTTCACTTAAATCATCCGGTATAGCTGTTTTGCTAAATATTGCTCGTCCACCTGGAAAAATGGACACACCGGCATCATAAGCGTGATCACAAGCAAAAACCACATATCCGTGACTAGCCATTTCTTCCATCTGAGTTGTATTTTGGATCTTTATGCTGCCGATGCCATGTGAAAAAATTAATACAGGGAATTTATCATTTACTGGTTGAGCCCCTGACCATGAGTTTCCACTGATATTGCTTATATTTTTCATTAGATATTTTGGTATACCAAATCCACTGGAAACCATGTCACCGATCAATTTTTCATTATAAACATATGGTGCCTTTTTATCACCTTCACGAGGCTGCGCGGGATACCAGACGCGAACCATTATCTCTCGCGGGCCACTACTGTCATCTCCATACCAAGCTGAGCGATCATTATCTACCATATGGATAACCTGAGTGCCTACCTGATATTCTCCAGTTGGTTTTGCCACATCTTCCAGAGGGATAAAAACAGAAACAAGGGCAGCGCACGCAGATAACAAGAAAACAGCCATAAGAAAAATAATCTGTCTAATTAACTGCATTACATACTATAAAATCGTTCTTAGATAATAAATAATGTAAGGGCTGATTAACAATGCAATTCAGTTCGAATTGTGAAAAGTTTGAAGCGGAATCTTGCTGATCCTTAAAGTAGGACCTATTTTGTCAGTATTTTCTTTTTTACTGCCTCAGCTCTTTCTTTTGATACAGCAAATGTACTATCAACCGTATAAGCCATCATGTAATAATCATGAGCTGCTTCATAATTTTCCATATTCTCGAGGTATTCGCCCATGGAATCATAAGGATTTGCGTGACCACCATTATTGGTAATGTAATCTGAAAATGCTTCCTTTGCTACAGTCATATTCCCTGCCCTCATATTGGAATATCCAATCATATTTAGAGCAGGAACAAAGTCAAATCTTTCCCAAATATTAGTATAAATACTGGAAGCTTTTTCAAATTCATCTTTTCTAAAGAAATTACCTGCTTCTTGGATCATCACCAATAACTCGGTAGGATATTGAGTTTTTAATCTATTTATTTTAGGAGTCAGGTCTTCGTCTGGATTTTCTCTACTAAAAAGATTTAAATCTATAAAAGCTTTTTCAAAGGAATTTGTCGATGAGGATAAGCCATCAGCTATTTTTCTCGCTTCCTCGCTTCTGGCACTATCGCCTGGCGTTAATACAAGGTATAGATATGGCATAGCAAATTCTGGATCGATTTTAATCGCTTCTTCGAATTTTTCTCGAGCCTTATCCCAATGTATATTATAAAATTGCCAGACACCTGTTTTAAATGCAGAAACTGCCTTTGCACTATCGCTTGACCATTCCATTGGTTCAACTTTATTGCCAGCTTCTTCTTGTTCTATACGCCAAATCTTCCTTTTTGACATTGTAAACTCGGAATCATTTCTGAGCGCTTTGTTAAAATATTCTTTTGCCTTTTGATTGTCCTTTATCTCAAGATAATAATCGCCCATAGAGTCGTAAGGATTTGCTAAATCACCTCCTACTGCTATTTGGCGATCTAATACAACTTTAGCTTCATTCATTTTTCCTTGTCCAGTATATAGATAGGCTAATGAATTCAACGCATCCGGATTTTCCTCAATTTCTAAAGATTTTTTATAATAAGATTCTGCTTTTTCAATATCGCCATCACCATTTGCAAAATTACCCAGTAAGTTTATATATCGTATCTCTTTAGGATATAGTTGGGTAAAGTTTTGCAGCCATTCGAGCCAATTTACCTCGTTACCTGCCAGTGATTCTATCATAGTATCAAGCATAAATCTTTCACCTTTATTAGCGCTTTGTAAATATTTTTCACCCTCTTCCACTAACGCATCGCGCTTTATTCTGTCTGGTGTAATCCACGCTAAACAATAATAGGCAAATGCAAATTCAGGATCTTCATCAATTGCTTGCTGAAAAGTTTGTCTAGCTTGCTCGAATGCAAAATTGTCCTGATATCTTAACCCTGTATTAATTAATCCAGCGGCTGCACTACTCGTAGTGGAATATTCCATTCTGTCGCTTATTTTCTTTGAACATCCTCCTATAAACATCGCGGTAACGATTAGAGATGTCAGAATAATATTATTTTTCATTTTTTCCTCTTATGTGTTATTTGTTAATGTACGCCCGACAGGATTTGAACCTGTGGCCTCTTGCTCCGGAGGCAAGCGCTCTATCCAGCTGAGCTACGGGCGCATATGAGAAAGAATCTCGACGAGAAAAGGCGTTATTGCAACGGGTATTTTATGCTTTTTACTAAGCGCTTACAGGCCACCGGGTAGCATATACGGAGCAGTCTGAAGTCATAACTGGGAGGTTAGTTATGTCTACCATCTATAAAAAAAACAGTACCTGGTATCTATCTGTATCGATTGGAAACAACCGCTTAACCAGAAGCTTAAGGACAAATGATTACAAGGTTGCAAAGACCCTTAAACCACAGATTGAATCACAACTTATTGGAGAACTTTCAGGATTCAACAAAAGCCGTCGTAAGCAGATCGGCTTCCCTGAACTGGCCGAGCGTTTTTTGAAAGCGGAACACGGTTGGGCAAAAAGCACCTATAACCTTAACCGTATTGTACTGCAGTCGCACATTGCCGGCCGCCCCTTCCCTGTTAATCCAACCAGCCGGGCTATCCATATCCGCCATATTAATCAGTGCTGGAACTGGGGTCTAAAGAATAACCTGATTGAAAAAGCACACAAAATTCCAGGGGATACAAAAGGCGAATCTCGGTTGAGAACCTATACTAATGATGAGTTAAATCGGATGTTTTCAGAGCTAAATGACGCCTCCTTTAACGCTTTTGTTCGATTTGCTTACTACACCGGCGCCAGGAGTGGTGAAATACGCTCTTTATCGAGGGAAAATGTATTGGAGAGGTCTTTAGTCGTTACCGGGAAAACAGGACGGAGAATCGTCAAATTAAACGCCCAGGCGCAGGACATACTTGCACACCAAAAATCGCTTTGGTCTTATAAAAAGGACTTCGTATCCCATAAGTTCAAAAAGGAAGTTCGCAGACTAAATATTAAGAATGCCCGCTTCCATGATCTGCGGAGAACCTTTGGGTTAAACCTTATTAAGCAGGGCATGTCTATTTACAAGGTAAGTAAGCTGCTGGGACATTCATCTGTACGCACTACAGAACAGCATTATGCTCCGCTGCTTACGGTAGAGATTGAAGATTTCATTCTGTAAATAGCTGTTCAAACCCCGTCGCAGACCTTTTGTCATTTTTTTATACCCAAAAACTTTATGCAAAAACGTCATAATGATGATTACATAAACCTGGAAAAACACGCTAATTTTTTTGTTTTTCAAAATATCTCGGGAAAAGCTCTCTACTCTCCTATATGGTAAATTATCTACATTATCTACACTTTAAAGTGTACAAAGTGTACAAAGTGTAAGGGGTCTTTTGGAGAGAGAAATTCCGATTTTTATATTTTTGAGGATAAAAAGCGGTCAATTTACAGGCATATTTTCCATGACCAGCTGGCAGACTTATAGTTTCTTACCTGTGTCTTATTACGTCTGCTAGTAGCTTATTATCCCTTAGGCTGCTATTTCAATAACAGCATCTTTCGAGTCTGGATAAACCCGTTTGACTGGATCTGATAAAGATATACACCGGCACCCACTGTTTGTCCCTGTTGATTACGTCCATTCCATTGTGTACTGTAATATCCTGGATTCATAACCTTATTTATAAGAACATGTACTTCCCTACCCAGTAAATCATAGATAAGCAACCGTGTGTGGCCAGCTTCTGGCAAATCATAGAGCATGGTGGTTACCGGATTGAAGGGATTGGGATAATTATGGTGCAATGCATATTCTCCAGGAATTGCTATTATTTCCATATTCTGCCTACCGCGACTTATGATTTGCTGATCTGCGCCATAAATTGTATAACCGATAGTTATATTAGAATTATCACGGTCTAGCGACTGGGCATCAATTGATACCGTCTGCATCCCATCCTGGGAAAGATCAG
>CAYYXU010000107.1:0-6121 GCA_964475645.1 uncultured bacterium
CTTATCGGTCACCGCTTTACTAATGTTCCTGGCAGCTCAACATATTATCTTGGCAGTGTTGTCTGTTATAATAATAATATGAAAATGAAAACACTGGGTGTTAGGGAAAACACCTTGAAGGAATTCGGCGCAGTCAGTAAACAGACGGCTACTGAGATGGCTAAGGGTGTTCGAGATCTCTTTGGATCAGATATGGCAATAGCGGTGACTGGCATAGCTGGACCGGGTGGATCTACAGCGGGAAAACCAGTAGGCCTCGTATATATTACATTGGTTCACCATGATACAGTGTGGGCCAAAGAATTCAAATTTTTCACTGATCGAACACTGAACAAAAAACTAAGCAGTCAAGTGGCTCTAAATATGGTGAGGATACATTTACTGAATGGCTGAATCATTACTGCGTACATTTATATCTGTATCGCTTCCAAAAGAAATTGTGAATATTAAAAAGATGTTGCAATCAACTATTGATGCAAAAGGGACAGAAATAAAATGGGTGAGGGATGGTAATATGCATCTTACCCTGAAATTTATCGGTCATACCCCTGAGGCGTCAGTTGACGACATTAATAAAACATTAAAGAGTATTACTGAAAAATTCTTGAGCATATCCTTATCAATAGTTGGATCAGGATGTTTCCCTAGACCAGAGCGAGCCCGGACACTTTGGGTGGGGATCACTGGTGAAATAGATAAATTAGATGATTTTGTTGATACTATTAATGGATCCTTAGAACCGTTGGGTTTTCCAATACAAGAACGCAAGTTTATACCTCATGTTACACTAGCCAGGATAAAATATCCGCAAAAACATACACCAGACGTAACTCAATTTCTAGGAACAACATTTGCGGAATTACCGATGAAAATTTCCAGAATTAATTTAATGAGCAGTCAACTCTTTTCTAAAGGAGCAGTATATACTATTTTAGGTACCCATTTTTTAGTTTCAAAAGCATAAAAGGAGTCATGAATGGCAGCAACATCTAAAAAAGAAAAAGCGTTGGATCTGGCAATTACGCAGATTGATCGTCAATTTGGTAAAGGATCCATTATGCGTTTAGGCAGTGACAGACCGAATGTTGGTGAGAATATAATATCTACTGGCTGCTTATCTCTGGACGTAGCTCTGGGCGTTGGTGGTGTTCCTCGTGGTAGAATAGTAGAAATTTATGGTCCTGAATCAGGTGGTAAAACAACCTTGGCTTTGCATATAGTTTCAGAAGCACAAAAAAATAGTGGGTATGCTGCTTTTGTAGATGTAGAACATGCTTTGGATCCAGAATATGCAAAAGTATTAGGCGTGAATACTGAAGATTTACTGGTATCACAACCTGACACTGGTGAACAAGCTTTAGAGATTACGGAGACATTAGTTCGTAGCGGCGCATTGGATGTGATTGTATTGGATTCAGTTGCGGCACTTGTACCAAAGGCAGAATTAGATGGAGAAATGGGTGATTCCCACATGGGATTGCAAGCCAGGCTGATGTCCCAAGCCTTGCGAAAATTAACAGGAACGGTTAGCAGGTCGAATACATGTGTATTATTTATTAATCAGATTCGTGAAAAGATTGGTATTATGTTTGGAAACCCGGAAACGACTCCTGGTGGTCGTGCGCTCAAGTTCTATTCCAGCCAAAGATTAGAAATTCGAAGGATAACTACTATTAAAAATGGTACAGATCCTGTTGGCAATAGAGTGCGGGTAAAAGTTGTAAAAAATAAAGTTGCACCGCCATTTAAGATGGCTGAATTCGACATTATGTATGGCCAGGGGATTTCCTACATTGGAGATGTCCTTGATCTGGCCGTAACAGGAGATATTGTCCAAAAAATGGGCGCTTGGTATGCTTATAAAGACGAAAAGATTGGCCAAGGCAGGGAAAATACGAAGGCATTTTTAAAAGAAAATCATGACCTGTTATCTGATATAGTTAAACAAGTAAAAGGCTTCATGGGAATAAGCTTTGCGGAGGATGGGAAAGCGTAAGATCATAGATATTCAGATACAAAAGCGCAGGAAAAACCGGCGCAGTATATTTCTTGACGATGGTAGCGTCTTCGGTATTTCCGAAGACGTTTTTTTTTCTATACCAGTCCAAATTGGCGATACAATAACAGATCGGGAACTGGATAATATTTTAGTTGCTGATAACCAACAAAAAATACTGGATTTTGCATTAAATCTGTTAAGCTATAGAATGCGCAGTAAAGTGGAATTGATGCACCGTTTGAAAAGAAAAAAATTTAATGAGGATGGTATCTATTTTGTAATGGAAAAACTCGAAACAAAAGGGTATCTCGATGATCAAAAATTCGCCCAGGCGTTTGCTCGCGAAAAGGTCAGAAGAAAGCTTATTGGTCCAATGGCCCTGAGATCAGAATTCAGCGTTCATATGCTAGATCCGGATATCTTAGAGTATACATTGAAAAAAACTTATGATGAATTTCCTGAACATAATTTGATGGATCAGCTATTGAAAAAACGAAAGGTTCCTATGAATAAGCCGCTTGACATAAAGGAAAAAAAGAATGCTGTGAACACTTTGAGAAATAAGGGGTTTTCGTGGGATCGAATACAGGAAATACTTGTTAAGCGCGGTAATATTTGATTGTGGAACCTGATTGCGTATAAAAATAATAAGCGATTGATCTATTTTATCCAATAAACCTTATATGCTGATAGAAGAAGTGACTGCAGTTCTGGGCCGGAGGCCAAATGATGATGAGTTAACATTCATCAAGTCAGTCATGGCCTCAAAACAGATTCAATATCCATTTCCAGCGTTAAATAGTATTATTATGGGAGATGAACACGGTATTGTAGGAAATGGTCATTTAAGTATTGGCCTCGAAGGGAAAGGTAATATTATCAAAACTAAGGCTAAGTTGCAGTGTGCAGCGCAAGGGGGTAAAGGACAATTAAAAATCTCTTTCCCAAATGCAAAGTTTTTGGTTTGTGACAAGATTAATAGTGAATATCGTAAACCGGTACTTGGTGACAATTTAATATACCTTAAAGCAGCCACTGATGCAGAAGTGGCTTTATTAAATGTTTGGAACGAGGCACATTTGGGCGCAGTTACAGTTGTTAACCAAGGCGGGCTTGGCGTTAGTGTTCTTTCAATATGTTCTGGAAAGGAATTAGGCGTTGACCTAATCTTAAAGAATAAGCGGCAGCTTGGAGATTATAATAATAGAAACATATCCGGATTCCTCTTTTCTGTGTCGAAAGTGGATCTTAAAAAAATAGATATGTTAAAAAATAGATGGGAAAACCTGGGCTCATTTACTATTTCAAATAAAATCACAGTTAGCTATCGTGGAAATATGATAGGTACAATCCCTGTTCAACTATTTGATGAACTTTATAACCGTCTATTGCCAGTGATTCCACATACACCGCCCAGGAAGGATCATTTTAGTACCAATATACATGTAAAAGAACCGGTCAATTTAAAACTCGTATTGAAAAAACTGGTCGCTGCCAAGCAGAAGCTTTTACCAATAAAATTCACCCCAATAAAACAAAAAATCACACCATTTACTGCTATAAATAGTTCGTTTGTTTTAGCAGCAAATGACCATCCTTATATTCATCCCCAAGAACCGCGCGTAAGTAGTATGATTACAATTGCCAATGCGGTGCGTCATTTAGTTTGTTTAGGTATTAAACCAATATATTTAGCTGGAGCATTTCATGGTGGGGATTTGACAAATAAAATGGATCAATGGGTTTTAAATGAGTTTGTTTCTGGGGCGAGAAAGGCCGCAAAGGCTTTCCAATTAAGGAACGTGAATGAGATGATTACCAAAAATAACTCATTACATCCAATTGCTGATGTAATAACTGCTGGATCTGGTAAAGTTCGCTGTTTGCCATTATTTAATACGCCGGGTGATTTTGTGACAATTGTTGGCAGTTTACGTGGAGAAACAGGCAGCAGTATGTATGCAGATATTATTCACAAAAATAAGCAGGTTGGACATCCGTCAACTATCGATATTATTATGGAATGCCGTTTACAAGAAGTCATTTTACAGGGTATTGCAGTTGGAATAATCCGTTCAGCGGTTAACGTTAGTCGTGGTGGCTTAGCTGTGGCGATCGCAGACGCTCTTTTGCTTGGATCAAGTGGACTGGGCGCGCGAATACACTTTTCAAGAAAGATTCGCAACGATGAACTGTTATTTGGTGAGACCCAGGGGTTGGTAGTGGTAACTTTATCTGAAAATGATCTGATTGAATTTGAAAGGATCTGTATGACTATTGGTGTGCCGTCAACCACTATAGGACGTATAACTGATGATGGTAACTTTATTTTTAACGATCTGATCAACATTCCAGTTAAACAACTTTCCAAATGAATTATTTTTTTGAATCGATGAAATTGCGGATGGTAACATGGTGGCAAATACCAGTCATCTGTTATTGCCGGCCACAGATCATTCATCTAGATGATGAATATTGTAAATTACGAATCCCCTTTAATTGGCGCACACGTAATCACGTGCAATCAATGTATATTGGTGTATTCACAGTTGGTGCAGATCTTACAGGAGGGTTACTTACATTAAGAAGTATCCGAAAAAGAAAACGAAAAGTTGTATTAATATTCAAAGATTTTAATGCAAAATTTTTTAAGAGAGCAGAGCAGGATGTTATTTTCATTTGTAGGGATGGTGTAGAAATTGATCATGCAGTCCAGCAGGCGGTGGATAAAGGTGAACGGGTTAATTTACCGATCAATATCACAGCCATGCTATCCCAAGATACTGAGGCTGACCCTGTGGCTAATTTCAGGTTAACCCTTTCTATAAAAGATCAAACCAATGCCTAAAAATAATGATAAATTTTCAGTTGTATTGGCTAATAATCAAATCCCAGTACGCAATATTTATGCAGTAGGCAGAAATTATCCAGCCCATGCAAAAGAAATGGGTTCAACTGTAAATAATGAACCCATATTCTTTCAAAAATCACTAACTAGTTTACAAACAGGTGCAAAAATAATAATTCCTCGAGATCGTAATATTCACCACGAGCTTGAAGTTGTAGTTTTAATAGGTACGCCGGGAGAATTTATTGATGAAAATAAAGCTATTGATCATGTGACTGGTTTAGCGCTGGGATTGGATCTCACTGATCGCGATTTACAAAATGAATTAAAGAAACAATCGTTACCATGGTTCCTTTCAAAATCATTCAAGGGATCTGCTGTTGTTTCAGAATTCAAAACGTGTACAAATGACATATGGGGAAAAGAATTTTGGCTTAAACGCAATGAGGTAATTGTTCAGAGGGGGAAGATGGAACAGATGGTATTTTCTATCACGAACCTAATTGAATATTTATCTGCCAGGATGCCCTTACTTAAAGGCGATTTGATTTTTACTGGTACACCGGAAGGTGTAGGACGAATAGAACAGGGGGATAATTTAGAGTTAGGCATTGCTCAAGAAATATTAATGGAAATAGAAGTGGCATAAAACCAATGGTATTTGCTCCTTCCATTCAGTTAAGTAACTTTCGCACCCCATGAAAATACTTACGAAACAACAATTAACTGCATTACGCGATATTATTACGCCTGATAATCTGCAATCTGTAGATGAGAATACGAGGAAAGTACTAGATGAACTAATCAATGATGATGAAAATATTAATGCTGTATCACTATTTATTGACGGTGCAGCAGATTTACATACTAAGACAGCCGGTATCGGCGGAGTATTTTTAGGGGAAAATAACATAGAATTATATCGATTCTCTGAATATCTAAATGACGCAACCAATAATGAGGCCGAATATTCAGCGTTAATAAGAGGACTTGAGTTAGGACTTGAATTAAATATTAGGAAAATTAAAATATATGCGGATAGCGAACTTGTAGTGAAACAGGTAAATGGTGAGTATAAAGTCAAACATGAACGAATGAAACCACTCCATCAAAAGACGATTGTACTATTGCGTCAATACAGTAATTGGAGTCTACAGCATGTACCCAGAGATGATAATACGATTGCTGACAAATTAAGTAAGGAAGGTAGGAAACAAGGAAGATGAAAGCATTGATTACTGCTGGTGGCCATGGTACTCGGCTGAGACCAATCA
>CAYYXU010000108.1:0-5971 GCA_964475645.1 uncultured bacterium
CAGAAAAGACTGCGATGAATTTTAAACCAAAGACAGCTGAGACAAAGGCTAAAGCTGTACCAGTACTTCCACCAGTATATTCGATGACAGTGTCACCAGTTACTACATATCCTTGTTTAATGGCATGGCTTAGAACTGATAATGCCATGCGATCTTTATATGAACCAGTTGGATTTCCGCCTTCAAGTTTTAGCCAAACTTCAGCTGAACTTTTGGGGACAACCTTCTCTAATCGAACAATAGGAGTATTCCCTATAGCAACAAGAGCATTTTTTTTATGTTTCATTGGTTCTTTTACTATTAACTATAATCCATAATAGATAATTCTAATAGATCTCGCAACATCAACCCTTGCCAAGTAGCGGGGTTTTTTGTTTGTGGGATGATTGGTATATTTGTATATAAAACAATAAACCAAAGGAGAGGATCTATGAACCTTAAACTTCTTTTCAAAATATTTGCAGGTTTGCAATTGATACAGGGCGTGATGATGCTATTTGGTGGAAGTATGATTTCTGAAATGAATGGCTGGATGCATTCAATTGGAATTACTACAATGACAGAACACCATGGGGCTGGTTTAATTTGTATTGCCATCTTTTTTTGGATGCTTCCAAAATGGATGTCAGATCAACAACTGAAAGAAACAGTGCCTGCTATGATTGTAATTCAGGTTATTTTAGCAATTATGCCAGTTTATCACGCAGCTGTTGAGGCAATACCAACCAATCCAGCATTCTTTGTAATGATGGCTGTATTAATTGGCTTAATCGTCATGTTTTACATGGAATCAAAAAAGAATGTCATTAGTTCTGATAAGGAAAAATGAAATTATTATAAATATTTCAAGCCCCACATTAACAGGGTTTTTATTTGTGGGATAATCCGTATCCTATTTGTTATCCGACCGATGTAAAATAGATAAGGTTAGGTCGGGCTTATAACCTGAAGGATATAATTTTTTAATAATATCAACCTATGCCATATTTATTTTGATATATCTTAATGAATTAGGTAGTTTTTGTAGTATTGTGCTTTTTAACAGCATAATGCTTAGGGTTATTACAAATAATAATATCATTAAATTAAGGAGATAATAATGCGTATACAGGTCGTTAACTTTAACCTCGAAGGTATCAATCACGATGATTTTCTGCAAATAGCAGATACGGCGGCTCCAGCTTTCGCTGAGGTACCTGGACTTGTTTCAAAAATCTGGTTGTGTGATCAAGAAAACAATACATATGGTGGTGTTTACACTTGGGAAAATGAGCAAGCGATGGAAACTTTCGCTAAAAGTGAACTATTCACCAATGCTGTTGCAAACAACCCAAATTTTGTCAATTTATCAGTGAAAGATTTTGGTATACTGGACGGGCCTAGCAAAATCACTGGAATGAAATAACTTGTACTTACTAATATCATCAAACCCCGCCAAGTAGCGGGGTTTTTTGTTTAATATTTTAATTAGTCAGGTTCAACTTATCGCTTATTAAGAGTAAATCCATGATATTAACCTTGTCATTATAATCCAGATCACCAGCATAGCTGTTATATATATTATAAAATGTATTATTCATTATTATTTGTAATTCAGTTATTATATCGATGTGCGTAATAGTTCCGTCACTATTTAAATCACCTGAAATATAGCTAGGGACACCAAACGCTTCGTTGTGATGAATCAAAGAAAATGTAAATCTGTTATCAAAGCCAGACCAATGGTCTCCAGAATAAATGTGGTATTCATGATCAATGTTGGAACTATCTAGGAACGCATGAAAATTTATAGCGTGCTCTTTAAAATAATATTCATCCTGATCACCGCAGTCTAAATAATAATCCACCAGGGGTAAAAGATCTATGCTATCCTGGGCTATCTGTAGCGGATCATGTAGTACCCACAGATCCCATACGGGTTCTATTATTTCTCCATTATAATCTAAAGGCAGGTCAACATACCAAGGTGAAAGGTTTAGATTGGGGCTAAACGCTCCAGACGCACCGAACATGAATAATGAAACAATACCATTCGTTGGGAGAAACAAACCCAATGGATTCCAGGATGTTTCAGACATTAAATCGGGTATTAAATCTGTTAGGTTGTCAAATACTAATGCACCGCTGTGAGAAGAGACTGACCCGAATAGATGATAATATTTTATACCGAGTTTTGTTGCACCATATCCTCCCATTGAATGACCGCTAATACCTCGATAAAGACGGTGATCGATTGTTCGATAGGTACTATCTATATGATTGATAAGATCTTGTATGATGTAATCTTCAAAATCACCGTATAAAGCTGAATTTGTATAAAAACTTCCTAAATAAGGACTTGCAGATCCATCGGGCCTTACTATTATGAATGGATCCACTTGACCTAAAGAAATAAGCGATTCCACTGTATCATGGATTTCGCCATAAAATAAATAATGATTTGATCCAAACCCGTGCAGAAAATATAGTACAGGATAATGTTCATCGGTATTATCATATCCCTCCGGCAAATGAATCGTATATCCGCAATCGACTTGCAGCACATCAGAATAAAAATAATTTATTTCAACTGTACCTTGAGCAAAAATTCCTGAAGGAATCATCAAGCAACAGTAGACACAGATATTTTTCATAAAATTAAGGAAAATTGTATCTTTATAATGATCTGTAATTTAGAGAAACTTATGATTTAGACTTTATATTGTTTAAAACCCCACTCAGTAGCAGGGTTTTTTGTTATTGGAAGTGGTGGTAGATTTAATCCATGGAAGAATTCAGCATCCGTCTCGTTCTTAATCTCAATGCCTTGTGTACTTTATCTTCCAATTTTGATCAATGCAAATTTGGTCAACTGACTGGTGAATAAGGAAATAGCTGGATTTATCTGAAAGTATTGCTATGGATTTCCATCTTAACTCAGGTGATATCTTCGCAATCCTAACGGCCCTTTGCTGGTCATCGGGAGTTATATTATTTCATGTATCTGGTCGTATCCTCGGCAGTTTGCAGATCAGCACGCTAAAAAATATTATCGGAGTCATTGGATTTATTGGGTTTTTGGCAGTGCAGAGGAATGAATTCCCAGTATTTACTCATCACGAAATCTGGATCATGGTCATCAGCGGGACCTTAGGAGTCGCAGTTGGAGACCTATTTTTTTTAGCTTCCCTACGGAGGCTGGGGGCTGGCTTGAATGCAATTGTAAGTACTTCCTATTCACCAACTATCTTTCTACTTGCATTTTTTATGTTTGGAGAGATCATTTCTCTGCAAGCATACTGCGGAGGCGTTTTGGTCATTGCAGGAATTGTCATTGGCACAATAGAAATACCAAAAAATCGGAGTCGGGGAGATATTTCCCGGGGAGTGTTTTATGGATTTGCAGCTCAGGCACTCACCGCTTTTTCAGTATTATTATTGAAACCAATTATGGAAGTACATCCGGTCGTTCCTATTGCCCTTGTAAGGTTTCTTACTGGGGCCGTTTTGAGTATTGGTTTCCTTGTTTTTACCAAAGGATCGTCTGCCTTGAAAGACACTATTAATCAAGGGTTTAAACACCCGCCGCTGATCATGGGTTCAATTTTAGGTACCTTTCTATCTGTGATATTTTGGTTGGCAGGGTATAAATACACCTTGGCAGGCAGGGCTGCTATTTATAATCAACTTTCCACCATTTTTATCATTATTATGGCAGCTATTTTTCTAAAAGAAGGAATGACTCGGAGAAAATGGCTGGCAGTTACCTGCGCACTTTCCGGTGCCCTGCTTGTAAGTGCATATTAGATGGAAAACATCAAGTCCTGATATAGCTCTGTAGACTACATGGTAGATTTATATGCAACTTGAAAACTGATCAGTGTTAAATATGTTAAAATTTGATACCGAATGAAAATATTTTATCAATGTATTCTTAGCGTATTCATCTTACTTACTATTACCTCAAGTATTTATTCTCAACAGCATACTATAATATCTTACAACATAAGGTATGACAACAATTGGGATATAGAAAATAGTTGGGAAATTCGTAGAAGTAACATTATCCAAATGTTGTTTAAATATTCTCCATCTATTATAGGCATTCAGGAAGGATTACTTAACCAAGTACAATACATAGATAGTAGTCTTATTAATTATGACTATGTGGGGGTGGGCAGAGATGATGGAAAAGAGAAAGGGGAATTTTGTGCAATATATTTTGATACAACCCGGTATGTACTATTGAAAAATTCTACATTTTGGCTTTCTGAAACCCCTGATACCATATCTGTTGGGTGGGATGCAGCGCTTGAAAGAATATGTACATATGGATTATTCAAAGATAGAATAACTAAGAAAGAATTTTGGGTTTTTAATACTCATTTTGATCATATGGGTATCATTGCCAGAGAAAAATCATCGGGACTGATACTAAAAAGAATAAATAAAATTAATCGTCAATCTTTACCCGTTATTCTTATGGGAGATTTTAATTCAATCCCAAATAGTCCGCCTGTGAAAGAAATAGTAACAGAATTGAGTGACGCACTGCAAATTTCCACAGAGAAATTGCACGGTCCAGGGGGAACATTTAATGGATTTAATGAGGATCTACCCATAGAGAAAAGAATTGATTATATCTTTACCAAAAACTTGAAAGTTCTATCCTATACACACGTTAATGATAGATTAGAAAATAATAGACATATTTCGGACCACTTGCCTGTTATGATCAAAATTAAATGATTATCAAAATAAGAAACCTTTATCTAATAGGTAAAAACAATCCTCACCAGTAGCAGGGTTTTTTGTTTGTGGAATGATGGGTAGATTTGGATAGTATTAAGCAAATGAAAGAACAAAAGGAATCAATCAACATTGATGAATTAAATTAAAGTGTTATAAAATGGAACATATCTACAATATAGCCAAATTTGTACATGTTATTAGTTTTGTCTTTATGTCAATCCCATTATTCAATTTGATTATCGTAAATGAGCGGGCGCTTATGGGACCATCTTTAAATTATGAGACGGACCGTTATTTTGAAAATATCATTAAAAGAGGGGCAATCCGATGCTTCGTATTTCAGTGGACAGTCTTTATTTCCGGGGCAGTTATTTTAATGCTGGGATCGGGATTAACTACCATTTTTAGCAACTGGGTATTAACCGTAAAAACACTCATTTTGATACTTTTGATGAGTTTACTTTCATATGTTCACTTTTCACTTCAACCAAAAATTGAAAAACTCTTAGTATCTTTATCGCCCGGTGAACAACCTCCCGAAGATTTATCAGAAAAACTTTTACCATTTAGAGTTCAACGAAAAAAGTTAGCTACGATTTGTTTATTCTTGGTAATTACAGCAATAATACTCGGCGTACAAACATATAGTCGTTTCCATCCTTTTGTTTCTATTGCTTTAATTTTCTTTGCCGCTGGCTTTTCCATCCGGGCCAATAAATCCTTAATACGATTTGGCTGGTTTTAAAAACCTATTGTTGAAATAGTCCCTTTAATTAGGTAAATATCGAGCCGGCAAAAAACAGGATTTATTATAGTAGACATTTAGGAGTATAGGTGCTTACATTTATCTCACCTCAAAGGAGGGGTTTCTCGTCTTAAAAAAGGAGGATTATTAAATGAATCGATTGATTTTATTATCGATCTGCTCGGTTTTGTTTGCCCAAAACGTAGAATTAAAAAATGTAGTTATCTCTTCCGGTTCTATACAATCAGACATTTGGAAAAATGCCGGTATGAAAGGAACAATTGGACAACCTGCCGTTGGTAGAACAAGAATGGATAATTATATCCTTGTTGCTGGTCTCTGGGGGACTATTTCACAAATGTTTTTGGATGTGGGAGACGAAGTGCCATTACCTCTGGAATATTCAATATCTAATGCCTATCCAAATCCTTTTAACCCCGTTACTAATATTGATATTACCGTACCTGAATCGGGATTAATGCAGTTTGCGATTTA
>CAYYXU010000109.1:0-5919 GCA_964475645.1 uncultured bacterium
CAATAAAACTTTCAGCACCCCATTTACCCATTCTATGAATATAAACAATATGACTTCCAGAAGGAGAATATTGACCATGATAGGCTAAATGCCCAGATGGAAAATCAGTTAAAGGCACTTGCTCTGAACCATCAATATTCATGGTCCAAAGGTTGTGGTCTCGTTGGTACAAAACCTTTTCACCATTTGGAGATATTCTAGGGCGGTCATCTGCTTCGAGGGTACATACTGTTAAATATTGATCACTAGAACCGTCAAAATTAATGGACCAAATTTCAAACTGATTTTTTATAGTCTGGGAAGGCATGACATACAATATGCTAGTTCCAAGCGTAGTTATGCCCACTGGCACAATCGCATCTGCCGGATCATTGAATGATGTTACTTTTTTGTAATCTGAGCCATCTGGTTGAATAGTATAAAGATTCTTGCTACCAAACATGTCACGGGCAGTGTAAACCACCAAAGAACCATCCACTGAGAATACCGGATTTCTGGGATCCGTTTCATAGGATAGCCTTATGGCTGCAGCACCACTATCTAACGGAAGACTAAAAATTGCCGTGCCATGACCGATCTTTTTAACAAAAACAAGCGTGTCTCCTGAAGGGTGCATATCAAACCAAAGATCGGTGAAAATTTCAGATAATATAGTGACATCACCGCTATCCATATCCATCATGACAAGGCTAGGGTCTCCTAACTCATTATCTGTAAAAAACAGGGTTTTACCATCAGGGCTAAAGTGCATGGGATATCCCAATCTTGAGGATGGGCTACCATCTGTTTTATTCAATACATCATGGTATTTTTTTGCCATATCAAATTTGAGAGAATTCGTTGTATCAAATGGATTCGCAGCTAATGACTCAATCCACATAACAGCAGGGTCTAAAACGCCAGTATCAACTGTTCTCTGGCCACGTATCGGATTATCCATAAGGTATAATGCTTTTTCTTCCAGCATTAGTCGAAATATAGAGCCCGTGGATTCACGCTGGTAATACGTTTCTTCCTTATAGGTTAAATCTAGACTAAAGATATCCAGTTGATCACTTAAACCATGCCGATCGCCAAAAAACAAAACTTGTGTTATTGCAGCGCCGCTAATTGAATCTGCGGATTCCAACCCCCAATAATCTCTTGTTACAAGTGTATAAATACGATGTGTGCCCCAAGATATATTTTCCTCAATAAATGTGGTATCATTTACGTCATTACTTACCCATAATTCTGTTCTACCTGTAGTATCATCGAGAGAATTACCATACAGAACATATTGGGCAAAATCTCTTTCTTGATTGCGGGTCCAAATTAAGTGAAAGGATTGATCCTCATGTGTAATGTACAAAAATCTTGAAGGTTCGGGCGGCGCATCTAAAACCTTTGTCAGTTGCCCAGCAGCAGAAAAACCAAACGTATCTACCACTGTAACCCAATACCAGCGAGGATTAGCAGGATTAAATTCATAAATATTTACAAAAGGCGTATCAATCTTTGTTACTTCGCCAATATCAATTGTGTCTCCTCCTATAGAATCAACCGCTGATAATAAATAATGGCGGAAGTCATTTATATGCGATTGCTGCCAGTTTATCTGCATTAATGCTGAATCATATTCAATAGTAGTTATTTCCACCAAGGGCGGATAACCACGTGACTGATCAAAGTATACCACTACTGTATCACTGCTGGCAGTATTACCAATTGTATCAAAAGCAGTAACAAAAATGAGGTGTTCATTGGTATCAGCAAACTGTGTCGTATTCAAAGTAAAGTCATAAAATCCAGCAGTAACCTGTTTTTTAACTAAAAAGGAATCCAGATGCAAAATAACTGAATCAATGCCTCCATCATCAACGGCCAAACCGGCCACTGGATGCAATTTGGTTAATGTATCGTTATTCTCAGGATAGGTAAGCCAAAGGAATGGAGGTATCGAATCCAGTAATACGGGCGGTTCATAAATTGTTGTATCAATAACATAGCCGGATATCCAAGGATCAGGAATAAAGGGAATCCTATCAAATATTTTTGGGAGTCTTAGTTTCGGGAGTTTTGGTATTGATGGAATGGATGGCAGCCGCACTGCACATCCCGGTATTATCACTAAAATAAGAAGAAAAGGAAGAATACGGTTTTTCATTTCATTCGTTCATAAATAATATAATCAATATGATATTGATTATTCTATTTAAGGAAATAGAGAGATGGTTAGTAGTAAAAGCTGCTGGGATAACAGTTCTTAATTGCTGGTACGAATTCATAGTTGGTATGTAGAACCCAGATAGAATACAGGAAAAATAACTAAATAAAAAAGAATAAAATTAATTGTTTGGATGTAATACAAGATAAAATCAATTTCTTTCAATACGATTATTTGTTAGCACCGAGGTAAATTCAGAATAAAATTAGTACAATAACAAAAATGAAGAAAAATTTCGTTATAAATAGTATTGAGTTTGGCGGTACGGATCTGCCAATAATAGCTGGACCATGTGTGATTGAAAGCCGGGACCATGTGTTGCGCATGGCAGAAAAGATAAAGAAATGCACAACCACTATAGGTTTACCGATGGTCTTTAAATCATCTTTTGACAAGGGTAACCGTTCATCGCATACTTCCTACAGAGGGCCAGGTCTTGACGAAGGTCTGCGTATTCTTGAAGAGGTAAAAAAATCATTCGATGTTTCCCTAACGACTGATATTCATGATGCGGCACAAGCAAAGCCTGTAGCAGATATAATTGATATTATTCAAATTCCTGCCTTTCTGTGCAGACAGGGCGATCTTCTTGAAGCTGCGGTAGCTACAGGCAAAACAGTAAATGTGAAAAAGGGGCAGTTTATGTCCCCTTGGGATATGCAAAATATTATTGAAAGAGTTAAGCATTGCCGTGGTGAACAATTATTACTTACAGAGAGGGGCACTTCATTTGGTTATAATAACTTGGTCTCCGATATGCGTTCAATTCCCATTATGAAAGATCTTGGTGTGCCTGTTGTTTTTGATGCCACACATAGTGCACAGCAACCAGGAGGGTTGGGGAAAGTGACCGGCGGAACCCGGGAATTAATTCCTACACTAGCTAAAGCGGCAGTAGCAGCAGGATGCGATGCCGTTTTTATGGAAGTGCATGATGATCCAGAAAATGCACTTTCTGATGCAGCAACTCAATGGCCACTGGATATGCTTGATTCAATATTGAAAAGTATAATTAAAATTCTGCATGCAAGAGACAAATAGATAACCTGTAAAATGAGATTATTTAGCTACATCATAATCTTCTTTTTATTAACAGTAACATACGCAAGTGAATGGACTAATTCCGCGACGCTATCATTTGCTAATAAAGTAGGCAATACCAATATAAATTCATTTTCTGGCAACTTAGCTAGTAGCAATAAGGGTGATTTCATACTTTTTGGTAAACTATTAACTGATTCAGAATTTAGCTTTTCCGCAAACCACTCACAGAGCACACAAAATGACACCAGTTTACTCGAGAATAATAGTGCAATCATCTTAATATTTGATTATCACGCCAACAAAATTTTTTCACCATTTATTTTTACAGGATGGGAATATGACTCTCTTGCTGGCGTTGATAGCAGGATTAATTTAGGTGTTGGAGCAAAATACAGATTTAATAATTATGCATCGTTTAGTGCTGCATTGTTAATAGAAAATCAAACTTACACTGGTGAAACTGCCGAATTATTAAATCGAATCTCTTTAAGACCAAAATATAAACGGTCATTTGCGAATGGTAGTAATATTATTTGGATGATTTTTTATCAACCTTCAACCCAGGATTTTGATGATTATCTAATAAAATCAGAATTAAGCGCGTCACTCCAAACAAGTGTTAAATGGCTTGCATTTACTTGCACTGGAGTATATGATTATAATTCAAAACCCCCTGCTGATGTAAAACATGCTGACCTAGATTTAACAATTGGAATAACAATTTCCTTTTAATATTTATATTAGCATTACAATTTCCTATTCGTATTTGAGGAGGTTGTTATGTTCTATATTCTTAGGCAAACTTTATTAATTTATCTGGTTATTTTTTCTATCTGTATAGCGCAATCAATGCGGACAGAATCTGAGCCCGGTTTGGGTAATTATGTAATCCCATTTTACGCAGCAAATACATACCGCTCAAATATTCAACCACCAGATGAATATTTAGGATTTAAGCTTGGCTCAAGACCTGTACACCACGATGAAGTTTTAGATTACTATCAATATTTAGATGAACTATTGGACAATGTTACCCTAACTGAATATGGAAAAACATATGAAGGGAAACCACTTGTCTATCTTATGATCTCAAGCAAAAAGAACATGGTTAACTTGCAATCCATTAAAAATTCCATATCTACTTTAGCAGATCCAAGATTAATAAAAACTGTTACCGCGGCTAAAAAGATTATTGTTAACACCCCAGCTATTGCATGGATGGCTTATGGTATTCATGGTGATGAGATATCCAGCACTGATGCTGCAGTACAATTGGCCTATCAACTAACAGCGGGATCGGATCCCACTACCAAAAAAATTCTCCAAGAATTGGTTGTAAGCATCGATCCAATAGAAAATCCGGATGGTCGTGAACGCTATCTCCAGCAACTGAAACAATGGCGTGGTGCAGTAGTTAATTCCGATGCCAGTAGCTTGGATCATTCTGGATTCTGGCCGTATGGTCGTGGTAATCATTATTTATTCGATCTCAATCGCGATTGGTTTGCTACCGTTCATCCAGAAACAAGAGGGAAAGTTTCCGCAATTTTAGAATGGAAACCACAATTCTTAGTAGATGCTCATGAAATGGGTGCTTATGATACATATTTGTTTAATCCACCAAGAGCACCATTTAATCCCTTCCTTCCCAAAGCCATATATAAGTGGTGGGACAATATTGCTAAAGACCAGGCAGCGGCTTTTGATGAATATGGTTGGAGTTATTATACCAGGGACTGGAATGAAGAATTTTACCCAGGGTATGGCAGTTCGTGGGGTATTTATATTGGAGTAGTCGGTATTTTATATGAGCAATCTGGTGCAGATGGATCCATTGTAAAAAAGGAAGACGGAACGATAACCACGTATAGAGAAACTGTTCACCATCAGTTTATTAGTTCCATGGCAAACTTGACTACTATCGCAAATCACAGAGAAGAATTACTACAGGATTTTTTTGATAGTCGCAAAAAAGCTGTTTCAGCAAAAAATACTGGAAAAGCATTCGTGTTTGCATCTCAATCAAATACCAGTCGTTTGGATGCTCTTGCGGAAACATTAAACCGACAAACCATTGAAATTTTTAAAAATAAAAAAGAATTTAAATTGCCAAAAGCTACCACTAGCACAGGTAATCAAGTGACACGTCAAAATATACCTGCGGGATCATTAATCGTTCCGATGAACCAGCCGTTGAATCTATTAATAAATAACATCCTATCATTTGATATTCGTTTAGATACAAAAAGTATGGAAAAAGAACGCCAGAAGGTCATGAAAGACCAAGGTTCAACACTTTATGATGTCACAGCCTGGTCTCTTTCACATGCGTATGGGACCGAGAGCTATTACACCGAAGCAATGCCGAAAATTCCAATGATGCCCTATAAATCCAAAAGGAAAGAAGGAAAACTAATTGGTAAAAACCCAAAATATGGGTGGGCAATCAAGAGTAATGATGATCAGTTTTATCATATTCTTGCCCGATTATTAGAAAATGATGTAAAAATATGGTGTGCGGAAGAAACGTTCACTGTGGAAGACGAATTTTTTCCGAGAGGTAGTATCATTATCCGTAAAAACGCTAATCAAGAACTCAACAAAGGGTTTTTGAAAAAACTGGCCTTTGATTATGGATTGGATATCTTTGCTGTTAATACAGCGTTAGT
>CAYYXU010000110.1:0-5848 GCA_964475645.1 uncultured bacterium
AAGAGATGCGCCTCCGGCTAATTCTGATTTGATTTCAAAATTCAAGCCATATTCAATACCAACCACATCCAATACAGCCAAGGCAGCATCCATCACTTCCGGGCCTATCCCGTCTCCTGGAAGTATAGTTATTTTAAAGGTTTTCATTTCAAGAATTCCAAAATTCTATAGATTTTCAGGCCTTAGCTGTCGTAGTACTTTTCCAGCAACCCACATTTCCTGATTGTTCACATCATTCAACTCTTTATCAAGCTGTTGCCTATAATCTGATTTTGAATTGGAATTAATAGCAATTTTTGCCTCTTCGCCACTAATAACTTTTTGATAACAATCTTCAATTACCGGTTTCAGTGTGTCACGAAATTTTGGTGCCCAGTCCAAAGCACCACGTTGGGCTGTTGTTGAACAATTGGCATACATCCAGTCCATTCCTCTTTCCGAAATCAAGGGATATAGGCTCTGCAAAGCTTCTTCTATGGTTTCGTTGTAAGCTTCTGAAGGGGAATGCCCATGTTCTCTGAGGACTTCATATTGAGCAAGGAATGCGCCCTGCAGTAATCCCATTAATACACAACGCTCCCCGGTAAGATCACTATGAACTTCCTTTTCAAATGTAGTTTCAAACAGATGTCCTGAACCAATGGCGAAAGCTGTGGCAATGCATCGTTCTCGGGCCTGTCCAGTAAAGTCCTGGTGAACAGCAAATGAAGCGTTTATTCCGCGACCGGCCTGAAAGTGTGTTCTTACCGTTAATCCGCTACCCTTAGGGGCTACCAACATAACATCAACATTCTCTGGTGGCACAATACTAGTGTGCTCATGAAACACAATACCGAAACCATGCGAAAAATACAGAGCATCCCCTTTGCTAAGGTTGGCATCCACAGTGGGCCATGCCTGAATCTGTCCCGCATCCGACAAAAGGTATTGAATTATTGTTCCCCGATGTGCTGCTTCTTCAATTTCAAATAAATTTTCGTCTTCAACCCAACCGTCCTGCAATGCTTTTTCCCAGCTATTCCCCTTTCGCAAACCTAGGATTACATTGAATCCCTGATCCCGCATATTTAATCCTTGGCCATAGCCCTGTGGCCCATATCCTAATATGGCTGTGATCTCCTCATTTAATATTTCTTTACATAATTTTATGGGATAATCAGAACGCTCAATAATGGTTTCTTTATACCCATTGATTTCAAGTTCTCTCATTTTTGCTCCGTTATCATTTAATCGATTAATTAAAATGCTTCTGATAATCGCTGTGTAGTCCAGGATGGATCAGATTTTACTAATTCAGGTTTATGACTTTTATCATTTCCAGATACCATGGCCATTTTCCCCGATCGCATTAATTCTATAATTTCATATTTTTCGAATAAGGCAATCGTCTTTTCAACTGTTGATTCATTGCCGGATAATTCTACGATCATGACATCATCATCCTCATCAAGAATGCGACTATGATCACTGTTCAACAATGCTTTTATTTCTTCTGAATCAATATTACTGATTGCTATTTTTAATAATGCATATTCCCTCAGATGACAATCAATGTCCGTCGCATCAACTACATCATACACATCGATTAAACGCTTCAGATTATTGACAATGACAGATTGTTTCGACTTATCTGGTTCATTTAAAACAATTGTCATTCTAGTAATACCAGCATTTTCTGTCTCTCCAGCGACAAGACTATCAATGTTGTAATTGCGTTTTCTTATCATGCTGGAAACTCGGTTTAAAACACCAGGTTCGTCTTGAACATATACAATTAGGATCTGTTTCATTGTTTTACTTCCTTTACATTTCTGAATCTTGAAATTGATCGTGTACTGGTCGACTAATCATTTCGTTTAAATCTGCACCAGTAGGCACCATAGGGTAAACCATGTCGTGCTGCTCAACAACAAACTCTATTAGTGCTGGACCATTAATTTCAGCAGCCTTTTTTACAGCTTCCTTTATTTCATTTCTTTCCTTAACTCGAAACCCCGGTAAACCATAAGCCTCAGCAATTTTTAAATAATCAGGACTGCTGATTGGGGTTTCACTATAGCGTGCATCATAAAACATCTGCTGCCATTGCCTCACCATACCCAGGTAACCGTTATTAATGATGGCTATTTTGATATTTACCTTTTCCTGCACCGCTGTTGCTAACTCCGTGATTGTCATTTGAATGCTGCCATCTCCAACAATAACCCATATATCCTTATCCTTTCGAGAAAAGCTGGCACCGATTGCTGCTGGAAGGCTAAATCCCATGGTTCCCAATCCGCCAGAGGTCAATAATGTGTTTGGTTCCTCATGGTTATAATATTGCGCTTCTAACATTTGGTGTTGTCCAACATCTGTAACAATTATTGCATCTCCATTGGTTTCGCGCCAAAGATCATGGATGACTTGCGCCCCATATAATATTTCTGTATGCAAATTAATAATATCCCTCGCCTGAGACTCGCCTTCCCAAGCTGAAACGGTCTTAAGCCAGTCCTCATTGTTCTTCCTACTTAGGAGCGGAATTAGTTGTTTCAACACTGTACGTAAATCACCGTTAATACCAACATCCACCTGTACATTTTTATTGATTTCGGCTGGATCAATTTCAATATGAATTTTCTTTGAGTTTGGGGAGTAGGTAGTAATATTTCCAGTAACGCGATCATCAAATCTCATCCCACAAGCAATTAAGAGGTCTGCATTTTGAATGGCATTATTAACCGCAAATTCTCCATGCATTCCCATCATGCCCATATTTAAGGGATGACTGGCAGGTATTGCACCGGATCCCAGCAAGGTCCAGCCAATAGGTATACTTGAAATTTCCGCCATTTCTACCACTTCCTTTGATGCACCTGAAATCAAAATTCCATGGCCTGCCAGTATAACAGGTTTGTTGGATTTGGAAATAAGCCTTGCAGCTTGATCCAAGTCATTTAATTCCGCTTTATGGACAAAATTATTTCCCGGTATGCTTACAGGTTCTTCAGAATATTCAAATTCTATGGCTTGCGTTTGTATATCTTTTGGTATATCAACCAGTACAGGACCAGGTCGGCCAGAACGAGCAACAGCAAAAGCTTCTTTTATTGTTTTTGGAAGATCATGAATATCCATAACTAGGTAACTGTGTTTTGAAACAGGGATAACTGCACCAGCAATATCGGTTTCCTGAAACGCATCGCTACCTATGGCAGCACGTGGTACCTGCCCAGTAATACACACAATGGGTGACGAATCCATCATGGCTGTAGCAATACCGGTTACCATATTAGCTGCACCTGGACCAGAAGTAGCCATAGCTACACCTACCTTACCGCTAGCTCTGGCATAGCCATCAGCCATATGTGTAGCACCCTGTTCATGCCGGACTAAAACATGGTGAATCTTATCTTTGTATTTATTCAAGGCATCATAAGCCGGGAGAATAGCACCTCCTGGATAGCCAAATACAACGTCAACCTTTTCTCTAACCAAACATTCCCATAAAATCTCTGCACCTGTAAGTTTTCTTTTAGCCATTATTTTATCCTTTGTTCATCTCAGCACTGCACCGGTATTAGCAGATGTAACCATGCGTGCATACCGATGCAAATAACCATGGTTAATTTTTGGTTTAAATGGTTTCAACAAAGACTCCCGTCGATCCATTTCATCTTTGGGAACGTCTAAAATGATGGATCGCTCGGGAATATTAATCTTGATTATATCACCAGCCTGAACAATTGCAATTGGTCCTCCAGCTGCTGCTTCCGGCGAGATATGCCCTATACAGGCTCCCCGGGTACCACCAGAAAAACGGCCGTCCGTGATTAAAGCAACTTTAGAGCCAAGTCCCATGCCCATGATGTTGCTTGTAGGAGCAAGCATTTCCGGCATACCAGGACCTCCCTTAGGTCCTTCAAAGCGTATAACCACGACATCACCGGGCTGCACTTCTCCATTCAAAATACCCTGAACCGCAGATTCCTGCGATTCATAGATTCTGGCCGGCCCGTTATGGATCTGCATATTTTCCTCTACTGCGGCAGTTTTTATAACAGCACCATCCGGGGCAAGATTTCCAAAAAGCACCGCTAGTCCCCCCTCTTCGGAAAATGGATTATCAACAGACCGAATAACCTTAGAATTATTATTTCTAACATTCACTATATTTTCCCCCAATGTCTTACCTGAAACAGTGGGGCGATTTAGATCGAGTAAGCCCTCCTTTTTAGATAATTCTTTGAGAATAACTGAGATACCACCCGCATCAAACACATCTTCCATATGTACATCTGGAGTTGCCGGACTAACCTTGCAGAGATATGGTGTTTTGCGGCTGAGAGAATTCAATTCCTCTAAATTGAAATTCAATCCGGCTTCAATTGCTGCTGCCAGAGTATGTAGGACAGTATTGGTGCTGCCACCCATGGCCATATCAAGCGCAAATGCGTTTAGGATTGTTTTCTGGTTCACAATATCACGGGGCTTTAAATTATTCTTTACTAGATCCATAATCGCTTTCCCTGTTTTATCTACCAGGTCTAACCGAGCAGGGTCCACGGCCAAAATGGTTCCATTACCTGGCAGTGCAAGTCCCAGTGCTTCCATAAGACAATTCATTGAATTTGCTGTAAACATACCAGAGCAGGAACCGCAGGTGGGACAACCATTTTTTTCCAGATCATTTAATGCTATTTTATCAATACTACCAGCTTTGAATTTTCCCACACCTTCAAATACAGAAATTAGATCTACCTTTTGACCCTGCTGGTTAACGCCTGCTTTCATAGGTCCACCAGAAACAAATATGGTCGGAATATTGACTCGCAAAGCGGCCATAAGCATACCCGGAACAATTTTATCACAATTGGAAATACATACCAAACCATCCAAACGATGTGATTCAGCTACTGTTTCGACACTGTCTGCGATGAGTTCACGGCTAGCTAAAGAATAGCGCATGCCAATGTGACCCATAGCAATTCCATCATCGACACCAATTGTATTAAACTCGAAAGGAATTCCGCCTGCTTCCCGAACAGCTTTTTTGGCTACTCTTCCAAATTCTTGAAGATGTACGTGGCCGGGTATAAGATCGATATAAGAATTGGCTATACCGATAAAAGGGCGATCGAAATCGCTTTCTCTTTCAATCTGACCCGTAGCCCATAATAGACTTCGATGCGGTGCTCTTTCAAATCCTTTTTTGACCTCATCTGATCTCATCATACTGTCCAACCTCTTATGGTATCATATACCATGATTATGTTTTCACCTCGCTCAAGGACCTAATAAAATGATTCAGTTATTCGACTTTGTTTGGTGGGATTTTATCTCACCGTTCGCGCCGCCTGAATGATTTTCTGTTCTTCTTAGGCAGCCAGAACGGTAATGCTAATAATAAGTAATAGTACCAGAGTATTTAAAATCTGGAATATGGACAAAGAAAAATTAACTGGTAAACTAATTACGCTACCGTTGGATATTATGCATTCCATTGCTGACGAAAAATGATTTCCAGTTTTAATTATCATGCTCATTTACTTATTAACTAAGTTAGTTAGATAGACAAACTATTGTTTAACTAAGCTAGATTTAATTTAATTATTTAAATACCTGTGTCAAATAATATAATTATTCAATTGATAATCATGTTTAATTAAAGGTCTTATTCCTGGTAACCTGTCAGTTCCCTAGCTGATGGATCATGGGTCTTGACCCATTTTGGCATCCATAAATGAGGAATCAACTGTTCATTTTTCCCAAAAAATTGTTCGAAAATTTTGCGGTAGTAATAGCTTTCTTTTAATTCCGGCATACAATGTTTGTATATTTTTCTTTCACGAATGAATTCATCATC
>CAYYXU010000111.1:0-2224 GCA_964475645.1 uncultured bacterium
AAACAAAATTTCAAAAACTGGCAATAGCTTGTATTTCCTTTGTAATGTTGATATTTTTAAACAATGTTTTTTGATCATATACTAATTTATGATCGAAAGCAGTCAAAAACCGAGGTTGAAAAGGGGAATTTTAGGAGCAATCTATGACTGACCCTATTAGTAATATTGAGGGTGATATCCATGTTAATGGGACATTATCATGCGATGGTGATCTAATAATTGACGGCCAGCTTAAAGGACAACTATCTGTAAAAGGCAATCTTACGATCACGAAAATAGGTAATGTTGCTGCTGATACAGAAGCTGCAAAACTTACGGTCGCAGGAAATTTGAACGGAAAAATAAAAGCTGATAAAGGTGTATTAATTAAATCATCGGCAACCGTTGTTGGTCCCATTGAAACTAATAGTATAGTAATCGAAGATGGAGCAGACTATTCAGGTACGATCAATATGAACGTTGAAGTACCCAAAGGTATATAAATAGTATTTTGCAGGAGTAATCAAATAAAATGCCAATAACTACAATCGGAAAGTCTTTAATCCTGGATGGAGAATTGCGGGGAACAGATGGTCTTTCAGTCCAGGGAATAGTAAAAGGGAAAATTGAAATTGATAATGCCATTACAGTTGAAAAAGGCGCGGTTATAAAGGCTGATCTCAAAGCGAAGGATGTGCAGATTTCTGGGGAGGTTAAAGGCAATATTAGTGCATCTGGGAACGTGCATTATATGGAAAATTGCACTGTTGTAGGAAACACAAGTACTGCAAGAATCCTCATAGAAGATGGTGCTTCTATTAAAGGTAGTGTTCATATCAATATTTAATTACTTATCAAATAATGAGCAAAAAAGTGCAAGAAAATATTACGATTTTTCATAAAGATATATCTTTCACGGGAAAGGTAGCAGGCGACGAAGTAATAACAGTCGCTGGGCACATGGAAGGAACCATACAAACCTCGCAAGATCTTTCAATTGAAAAAACTGGTACAGTCAAAGCCGATGTTAAAGCTGCTAGTGTAACTGTAAGTGGCGCGTTAGTAGGAAATGTTGAATCAAAAGGCATTGTTTCGATTACAAAAACTGGACGAATGGTGGGAGATATTAAAGCAAGCCGAATTATTATTCAGTCTGGTGCGCAATACAAGGGATCGGTCATAACTAAGTCGAGTTCTGCAGGGAATATTTCTCGTAAACCGGCGTCCGGATCAAAAACAAAACGCTGATTATTATGCAGGGTACAATTACCCTTACGCCTTGCAATCTTATATTTTTTAGTGACCTTATAAAATATATATATTTTTCTCAACTGTTTAAGAATACCTAGTTTGATTAAACCATGATAAGTCTTATTCTATCCGAAAACCATATTCATTATGCACAATGGGATACTATTGCTGGCGTTCAATCAATGGATCTTGTTGGCTCAATTCCATTAAAGACATCCCTTTCGGAATATAAACCGGGCACAGAAGAATTTACCTCTATGATTGGAACAGAATTCAGCAAACTCTCTATGCATATTGATATGGTTGGTAAAGAAATTTTGTTAACAATTCCTGATTGGATCGTGCATCAGGAATTCATTACACTTGACAAAGACTTGATCGCCCCTGAGACTCGGCAGTATCTCGAGTGGATTTCCGATAATAGATGGGGTGGTAAAGCTTCTCATTTTACTACACTTGGTTACTGGGTTAAGTCCGATCAACTAGATAAGAATTATGTACGTAAGACACTTATTCCAGCAAATGTTGTGGGAACATTAAAGCTCACTATTGCAGAACAAGGCGCTAAACCTACATGGATGGGGACCAATTCTGAAGCACTCTTAAATGCACAAGAGAAGGGTGATATTATACTGGTGAAATCGTCAGGTCTATCCTATGAATTATTCTATCGCTATAAACAGGAAGTAGGTTGGGCAAAAATACGGTTTATTAAGAATATTCCTCATATTCAATCAATTCGTGGTCGAAAACGTTCTGTTACGACTTTACTTAAACGGTTAAATCTTTATATCAATGGTGAAACCGATTGGCTTGGTTATGAAATTGCTTATATAAATCAATTGAGTTCCGGAAGAAAAAAATACTGGGAACGGGGAAGGAAATATAGTGAATCCCGAATGCTACAACCATTTGATAAAGTTAATCTCAGTGGTGAAGTATCCTTTGAAAATTTATCGGTTCTTCATTTGAATGTATTGATGTCCCTCATTGG
>CAYYXU010000111.1:2324-5569 GCA_964475645.1 uncultured bacterium
AAATAAATGACAGTACTCTGATTGAAGCAAAAGTGGTCAATATGCGGTTACATTTAGAAACAGTTAAGCTTGATTCATTAAATCCAATTGAGTTAATTGATGGAAAAGAGACGGAATTTGCACAAGAAGAAATCATTTGTTGTGGCGGTGTTAAAAATGTATATGACTATAGACTCCGATCCAATGATATGATTGCTGACAGAAACTGGCTAACCATTGATGATTTAAAAATAATATTTGAAGAATATCCTATTGATACAGAAGTAAGAGATCTACCAATGGCCAACCGTGATTTTCTTGCCTTTGATCGAATTGGTGTTCAAGCGAAAAACAAGAATGATCTAATGAGGGCTCTTGAATTGTCAATTTCTTTAAGTGAAAACGTGTTGGTGAGAAAAATTGCTGTTACAAATGATCCAACAAATCCAAATCTTGAGGGAAAATTATATATTGCTGTAATCCGCGAGCCATCATCTGGCTTTTGGATATTTGATATACAATCTTATTTACAAGAAATAAAGGAGTTTTTTGTTCAGATTGATCTAAAATCTTTGCCTCAACAAATAAAGGAGTGGATTAGCCAGCTAAGGTGACCATAATTGCATTCTGTACATGAAGACGATTTTCTGCCTGTTCAAATACAATAGAATAATCAGCTTCTATAACTTCATCTGTTACTTCCCTACCTCGTTCGGCAGGTAAACAATGCATAAATAACGTATTTTTACCAGTCGCGGCCATTAGATCTTTATTCACCTGGAAAGGTTGAAATATCTTTTCTCTCATCTCCGCTTCATCTTTTTGGCCCATAGATGCCCAAACATCTGTATATATCACGTCTGTATTCTTCACAGAATTCTTGGGATCATGACTAATGGAAACTCTCGAAACACCTGCGCCAGATGATCCATTTACAGTATTACTATTAGGTTCATAATTTTCTGGGCAAGCACATACGAATTCCATCGGGAATTTTTGAGCCAAATGCAACCAGGAATGAACAATATTATTCCCATCACCAACATAAGTGACCTTTAAATCGTCCAAGGATCCACGCGTTTCCCATATAGTGAATATATCGCTCATGACCTGACAGGGATGATTATAATCCGTAAGGCCATTTATTACTGGAATTGTAGAGTCCTCAGCAAGTTCGAGTATGTGATTGTGATCGAATAGCCGCGCCATTATTATATCATTATAGCGACTCAACAATCTAGAAATATCTTTAATTGCTTCCCTTTTGCCAATTCCAATATCATTTGGTCCAAGAAACAATGCATGTCCCCCCATCCACTCGAACCCTGTTTCAAATGAAACTCTTGTTCGCGCAGAGGGCTTAGCAAAGATCATTGCCAATGATTTATTATTAAATATTTTATATTTTTCTCGGTTACGAAATTTCTGCTTCAGCTTTTTGGCTAATTTCAATATATCCCATAAAGCATCGGTAGAATAATCGCTAATATGTAAAAAATGATCAGCCACCAACAATTAATCCATTACTTATTGATTAAGGATATCAAATAATTTTGAATTTGTTGGTAGAACCAAAGTGGTCTTTTTATCCAGAATTTTCTTATATGCTTCTAACGTACGGTAAAATTCATAGAAATCAGGATCCTTTGAAAATGCGCGCGCATAAATGTCTACGGCTTTTGCTTCACCCTCACCCTTGACTTCTTCAGCTTCTTTATATGCATTAGCTAGAATGATAGTCTTATCTTTATCGGTCGATGCTTTGATCTTTTGCGATTCTTCTTCTCCCTCTGAGCGGAACTTATTCGCTTGTCGTATCCTTTCAGCTTGCATTCTTCGATAAATTGATTGTTCGTTATTCTGAGGTAGATCCACCCGTTTCAATCGTACATCTACAACCTCGATACCATAAGGCTTCGTTGCAATAGCGCTTTCTCTTGTAACCTCTTCCATAATTAACTCTCGGTTCTCAGTTATAATTTCAGACATATTATGAGTACCTAATTCCCTGCGCAGCTCGGAATAAACAATATCATCAATGCGTGTTTTTGCAATGGATTGTGTTTGCACGGTTTGTAAAAATAACAGTGGGTCCGTAATGCGCCAGCGGACATAATTATCAACAATAAGTGATTTTTTATCTTTACTCAATATTTCCTCAGGAGGGACATCATATTCCAGTAGGCGATCATCGAAACTTTGCGCAACCTGCAGCGGTGCTGGAAGTTTAAAATTCAACCCGGGCGTTTTAATTATTCTTACAGGTTCACCAAATTGCAATATTACCACTTGCTTTGTTTCATCTACAGTAAAAACTGTACTCATGACAACTATTGCGATCAAAATAATAAATACTATAAATACTCTCTTCATTATTTTACTCCCTTCGTGCTACCTAGATTAAGAAGGTTCAATAAATTTCCATCCTCACCATTGGGTACAATATATTTTTCAAGACCAGGAAGTATCCCCTCCATCGCTTCCAGATACAAACGCTCTCTGGTAACATCTTTTGCTTTGCTGTATTCCTTTAAAATTGCTTTAAACTTTGCAACATCGCCTTCTGCCCGTTTAATTCTTGATTCACGGAAACCTTCTGCTTCGCGGATCATGGCTTGTGCTTCTCCTCGTGCTTTTGGAATTACATCATTCCTGTAGCCTTCAGCTTCATTGATCATCCTATTTTTATCTTCTTTTGCAGAGGCCACATCCTTAAATGCATCAATTACTTGCTTGGGAGGGCTAACATCTTGTAGCTGGACAGCAACAACCTGTACTCCAGTCCCATATTTATCCAATATTGACTGTAATAGTTCTTTTGTTTCCTCCTGTATCATCAATTTTCCTGATGTAAGTGCTTCATCAATATTATGTCGTCCTACAACTGTCCTTAAAGATGCTTCTGATGCTTCGCGCAACGTCAGCTCCGGGCCAATAAAATTAAATAAATAATTTATTGGTTCTTTGATCTTGTATTGTACGATGAGCTCAGCATCAACAATATTCTCATCACCCGTAAGCATTAGACTCTCCCGTTCGACAGTTCTATATTGATTTTTTCCGACCGTTCGGAAACCGACCTCGATCCTTTTCACTTCAGTTACTTTGGGTGTTTTGACCGTTTCTATTGGGAAAGGCATATGATAGTTTAATCCTGACTGTACTATACGGTCGTATTTGCCAAATCTCTGAACCACACCAACTTCATCAGGACCAACTGTATATACACCAGTGAATAGCCAAAATATTAAGGCGATCCCAAATAT
>CAYYXU010000112.1:0-5558 GCA_964475645.1 uncultured bacterium
AAAATGTGTTAGCAGTTACTTTTACTAATAAAGCCGCGGCAGTGATGCGGGAAAGAGTAACAGGATTAATAAAAGAAAAGCATGTCTCTTTAAATATTGGAACTTTTCATTCAATTTGTGCAAAAATATTACGCAATGATATCAAATATCTAGGCTTTACATCGGATTTTGCTATATACGATGCGACGGATCAAGTCGCATTATTAAAGGTTGTGATGGCCGACATAGGTGTGCCAAAAAATAGTATTATGCCTAAAACAGCGCGGAACAGAATTAGTTATTATAAGAATAAGCTTCTTTCCCATAATGAGGCCATGAAAAAAGCGCGCACAATTCAAGACCGAACCATAGTAGATATATATAAAGTATATCAAAAAGCTTTGAAGGAAAACAATGCACTTGATTTTGATGATCTGTTGAATTACCCCTTAGAAATATTTGAATGCCATCCCAAAATCCTTGATAAGTATCGAAAAAAATGGAAATATATTCTAGTTGATGAGTATCAAGATACAAACCGGGCCCAATTCTTACTGGTTAAAATGCTTGCTGAAAAACACAAACAGATCTGTGTTGTTGGTGATGATGATCAATCAATATATGGTTGGCGCGGCGCTGATATTCGGAACATTCTTGATTTTGGTAAGGCTTTCCCAAACTGCGAGGTTTTTACATTACAGGATAACTACCGCTCAACCCAGCAAATATTAACTGCTGCTACAGCAGTTGTAGAAAAAAACGAAGATCGCGCAGATAAAAATTTGTCAGCGATCAATGGAGAAGGTGAAAATCTGGGCCTTATTGAAACCCATGATGAAACGGAAGAAGCTGATGCAGTCATTAGTGCGCTTGAAAAAGAAATAAAAATAAACAAACGTACATTTAATGATTTTGCTGTTCTATACCGTACAAATGTTCAGTCAAGAGCACTAGAGGATAGTTTTCTGCGCAATGGTATCCCGTATAAAATAGTAGGCGGTACGCGTTTTTATAACCGGAAGGAAGTAAAGGATCTACTTAGCTATTTGCGGTTAATAGTTAATTTGAAGGATACGATCTCATTACGTCGGGTAATCAATTTTCCTCCTCGAGGCATAGGTTTAAAGACTGTTGACAAGTGTGTACTGCAGGCTAAAAAAGATAAAAAAGAACTGTTCGATGTACTTAACAATCCTGAACCAATGAGCATACGCGGTAAACAAGGTGAATCTTTGGTCAAATTTCATGATCTAATAAAGAAGTATAACGATTTGTTGACAAAAATAAATGCTAGTGAACTTGTTCGTGCGTTGGTTGACGAAACGGAGATACTAAAATATTACAAGCGTCAGGATACTATACAAGATCAGGAACGCTATGCGAACGTTATGGAAGTCTTGAATTCTATAGACGAGTTTATGGAAAGAAATCCTGGAACGCTCCTACATGATTTTCTCGAGGAGGTATCACTGTTAACTGATATAGATGATTGGAACGAAGATGAGAACCATGTAACAATGATGACTGTTCACTCGGCAAAAGGTTTAGAATTCCCAGTTGTATTTGTTACTGGACTTGAGGATGGATTATTTCCATTATCAGGTGCTCTTAACGAAAGAACTTTAATGGAAGAAGAACGGCGCTTATTTTATGTAGCGCTTACACGTGCTCAGCAAATGGTTTACTTGTTATATGCAACCGAAAGACGGCGCACCGGCTCGGATAGCTGGGCTGGTCTTGTTTCGCGTTTTGTGAGAGAAGTACCGGAACAATTTTTAGAAAACATATCCTTTTCTTCAGCGATGACAAGAAAGATTGTCACAACAAAAACTGGTAATTTGAAAATGAAAGTGAAACGTACGGTTACAACCTTTGCTGATTTTAAAGTGGGTGACCAGGTTGAACATGGCATTTTTGGCGAAGGGAAAATTATGGCACTAAGCGGTAGTGGAGAGAATCAACGAGTAGGTGTTGTATTTAAAGACGGTTTAAAGAAAAAACTTATTGTAAAATTTGCAAAGCTGAAGAAACTAGCTTAGCTAATATAAATAAACAGTTTTCGCAATCTCACCCGGGTGATCAATACTCATATTCCACTTGAATATAGATGTGTAATATAATTACATTTGAGACTCATTCTCAATAAAGGAAATATCATGGCAAAAAATGTTAAACTTTTAAAGAATGTTCTTCAAAATGAGGGACTGCGCTATACATCCAAAAGGCAGATAGTATGGGATGAAATTTGTAAGAATGATGATCATCGCGACGCGGAAGAAATATATTTTAAAATCAGACAGAGAGGGAAAAAAGTCTCAAGAGCAACGGTTTATCGTACGATTGATGTGCTGGTAAAAAATAATCTGGTTCGCAAATTGAAGCTAGGTGATGGACGTAACCAGTACGAAAACAAACTCGAAACCGGCCATCATGATCATATCGTCTGTATTCAGTGCGGTAGGATTGATGAATTCATGGATGAAAATATTGAAAAACTACAGGATGAAATAGCGAAGGAATATCAATTCAAGATAGTACGACATATTCACCAATTATTTGGCCTATGTAGGGATTGTAGATAATTGTATGACTGTGGGGGATTTACAGCAAGGAGACATGGCTGTCGTTAAATCATTTCTTGGTGGATTAGACACACAATCACGTTTTATGGAAATGGGGATCTTGCCAGGTGTAGAATTACGCTTAGTAAAATTTGCACCGCTGGGCGGTACTATTGAGTTAAAAGTCCGTAATTATTATGTATCCATTCGCCACCAGGATGCTTTAAATATTATAATTGAAAATTGAATTCAACGTTGAATGCTACTAAAGTACCTTGGGTTGCATTAATAGGTAATCCAAATTCTGGTAAAACGGCAATATTCAATTTATTAACCGGTATGAACCAGAAGGTATCAAATTATCCTGGAATAACGGTAGAAAAAAAGGTAGGTAAAGGGCAATTCAATGATGGTACAATTTTCCATTTACTTGATTTTCCAGGTACGTATAGCCTAACGCCCGAGTCCATTGATGAACGAATAGTCACTGAACAGGTTCTGCATTGGATACATGGAAAAAATCCTCCTGCAGTTATTGTATCTGTAGTTGACGCAACTAACCTGAGTCGCAATCTTTATTTAACCACACAGTTATTAGATTTAGGAATTCCAATTGTTGTTGCCTTGAATATGATAGATTTAATGGATCAAACTAAAAAAATAGATCCCTCATCATTGAATAATTGGTTAGGCGCAGCAGCGGTAGTACCCATGTCAGCACTGAAAAATAACGGATTAAATAAACTAAAAGAACAGGTTCAAGCGAGCATTCATACAAAACCTGCAAATAATGATATATTCCCATTGGAAATAACTAAACCGCTTGAAAAAATCCTATTGCCAATTACAAGCCTACTTTATACAAAATTAGGTTATGCTCCTCGTTTTTCTGCTGCACAAGCACTACGTCTTATTACAAGAAAATCAACCTTAGGATTATATAATAGCGCTATTCAAGAAGAACAAAAGATTGATTCTATAACTGTGAGTAAAATAGATGATCTTCGATCAGTTGCCATAAAAAAATTAGAAAAAGCAGGATTAAAGCCTAGTTCCCTTGAAGCAATATTACGTTATCAATGGTTGGATAAAAATCTTGCACAGAAGAGATATGACCATACGAATCAAATAAGAAAAATACATGCGAGTGAAAAGACCGATCAAATCCTTACCCATAGGTGGTTAGGGCCGGGCATATTTATCGGGTTATTGTATTTCATTTTTCAATCAATTTTCAGTTTCGCAACAATACCAATGGATTGGATAGAAGCTGGTGTAGGTTTGCTTAGCAGAGGGGCGTTAACCCTGGTACCAGAGAGTAATTTCCGCGGTCTTTTAATAGATGGAATAATTGCTGGTATAGGATCAATAATTATTTTCTTACCACAGATTGTAATACTAATGTTCTTTCTAACATTGTTAGAAGATTCTGGTTATATGGCACGTGTAGCTTTTATGTTTGATCGTGGTATGCGAAAAATCGGGTTGCATGGGCGATCGGTACTACCATTAATGAGTGGTTATGCCTGTGCTATTCCAGGTGTTATGTCTACCAGGACAATTGATAACTGGAAAGAAAGGTTGATTACAATGCTTATTTTACCATTAATGAGTTGTAGCGCTAGATTACCGGTGTATGCATTGATGATTGGTGCTTTTATACCACCGATTACTGTTGGTTATATTTTTGGCTTACAGGGTTTGATGATGGTTGTGATGTACTTTATTGGTACTGTCACCGCTTTAGTACTTGCGAAAATATTTAGCCTATGGATAAAATCTGAGGGAAAATCATCTTTCGTAATGGAAATGCCACCATACCGCCTTCCTATCTTACGCAGTGTATTCAGGCAAGTGTTTATCAGGACAAAACTATTTTTATTCAATGCCGGTAAGATCATTTTAGCCATATCGATTATACTATGGTTTTTAGCATCTTTTCCTAAGACAGATAAAAGAGGTAACCAGACAACTATCCATAATAGCTTTGCGGGAAAAATAGGTCATACCATTGAGCCTGCAATCCAACCACTTGGGTTTGATTGGAAGGTAGGCATAGCCTTAATTACTTCTTTTGCAGCAAGAGAAGTTTTAGTCAGCACAATGGCGACTATATATAGTATAGAAAATACTGGTGATGACATGGTGCAATTATCAGATGCGATGAAAAATGATATTAATCTTTCAACTGGTCTCCCAGTTTTCACGCCACTCGTGGCTGTGAGTCTTATGGTGTTCTACGTTTATGCAGCGCAATGCATGGCTACGTTTGCAATAATACGCAGAGAGACTAATACCTGGAAATGGCCACTATTTATGATTATCTATATGAATATTTTGGCTTACTTATTATCATTCCTCGTCTATCAGGGTGGGCTTTGGTTAGGCTTTAGTTAATTACTTCAAAATGATTCTCGACCCACAAGCTCTGATTATTTTGTTACATAAATTAATTATTACAATTTGAATTGTCCCATTTTTATTAATAAATAGATTGGAATGCTCGAATTATATTTTTGTATTTGGTGCCTTACCTACATCTCTATATAAGTTGTTGGCGATCAAGGTTCACACCAACACATCCTAGGCAATCGGTAAAATTGCAATCTTTATCAGACTAAAATATTTAAGGCTATCAATACTAACCTTTCTCTAGCTAGAATATAAACCTCATTTTACGTTTGATGTTCTTGACTTTCCAACACGTTGTAGGAAAATTCACCTGCCATGAAAACCATTACTTGCATCGCAAACTTTAAGGATGGTGACTCAATTCAAGGATTTTATTTATGCGTAGAAAAACACTTACGCCATACACGCTCAGGGGATTTATTTCTTGATTTACACTTGCGTGATAAAACAGGATCAATTAATGGAAAGATATGGGATAATGTAGATAAGTTGAATGAAAAATTTAATGCTGGTGATCCTGTAGCAATTTCAGGAAATGTAGATTCTTTCAAGGAAAGGCCACAGTTAATTGTAAAAAAAATTAACCGAGCATCTGTTCAATATTAT
>CAYYXU010000113.1:0-5554 GCA_964475645.1 uncultured bacterium
GTTACCGTAAAAAAATAGTGCAACTTTCCGACGGAAAATATTAGTTTTAAGTAAGAAGGTGTATTCCTCATGAAACGTATCACTATTATTGGCACCGGCTACGTAGGTTTAGTAAGTGGTGCTGGATTATCTGATTTTGGCCATCAGGTACGTTGTGTAGATATAGATAAGGAAAAAATTGATCTATTAAATGATGGTATCATACCAATATATGAACCTGGACTAAAAACACTAATTACCCGAAATAATAACGCTAAAAGATTAACTTTTTCCATTGGAATAGAACAGTCAATTAAATGGGCCCAAGTTATTTTAATAGCAGTTGGCACTCCACAAGAAAATAATGGCAATGCAGATATTTCAGCAGTAATAGCTGTTGCAAAGCAGATAGGAAAAAATCTTAATAATTACAAAGTAATTTGTACGAAAAGTACTGTTCCAATTGGAACGGGGAAAATGATTCAAAAAATAATAGATCAGAATAATCGTGATAAAATTAAATATGATTATTGCTCTAACCCCGAATTCCTAAGAGAAGGATCTGCAGTTAGAGACTTTTTGCGCCCTGATCGAATTGTATTGGGCGCAACTAGTGATAAAGCTTTTGAATATTTAAAAGATATTTACCGACCACTTTATATTAATGAGACTCCATTCGTATACACAACAGTTGAGACTGCTGAGATGATAAAATATGCAGCGAATTCTTTCCTGGCAGTAAAAATAAGTTATATCAATGAGATCGCAAATCTCTGTGATGAAATTGGTGCTGATGTGCATGTGGTTGCGAATGCACTTGGTACAGATGGACGCATCAGTCCAAAATTCTTTCATCCGGGACCAGGGTTTGGTGGCTCTTGCTTTCCTAAGGATACAAAAGCACTTGTTGAAATCGCAAAAAATTACAACATAGATATGGCTATTGTAACTGCTGCAATCGAAACAAATATTTACCAGCGAAAAAGGATGGTCAATAAGTTAATTGATTTACTGGATGATAATCTGAAAGGCAAAATAATTGCAGTACTAGGTTTAGCTTTTAAACAAGAAACTGATGATGTACGTGAATCACCAGCAATTCAAATGATTACCAATATTCTTGAAAAAGGCGGTATTATTAAAGCCTATGACCCGATTGCAAACGATTCTATGAAATTATTTTTCCCAGAACTTGATTATAAATCTAATTGGCATGAGGCTGTAGAAGGTTGCGATGCGGCAGTAATTATGACTGAATGGAATGAATTCAGAAGTCTTGATTTGGAAAAATTGAAAAATTTGATGTCTCAACCTGTAATTCTTGATACGAGAAATATATTAAATGTATCCGAGTTAAAACGTCTAGAATTCAAGTTTGATAATGTAGGGCATAAGGTGGCTTGAGTGATTGTGGAAAAAACACATTTAGAAGGTTTATTACTTATTAAACCGAATGTTCATGAAGATAAACGTGGCTATTTCTACGAAAATTATAGGGATGAATTATTCGAAGCAAATGGATTACCCACTAATTTCCGTCAGGATAACCAGACAAAATCCGTTAAGGGTACTTTAAGAGGTCTTCATTATCAAATGAAGTATCCGCAAGGGAAATTGGTAAGAGTAAGTCTTGGAATGGTTTATGATGTGGCTGTAGACTTAAGAAAAACTTCACCGACTTTTGGTCAATATTTTGGTTTGAATCTTACGGATAAGGATCATATACAAATGTACATTCCACCTGGATTTGCACATGGTTTTTGCGTGCTTTCTGATCAGGCTATTTTTCAATATAAATGTACTGAGATTTATCATCCGGAGGATGAATATGGTATTCGCTGGGATGACCCGCGGATTAGTATTAATTGGTCAATAACAGATCCGATAATTTCTGAACGTGATTTGAAATTACCATTTCTTTTAGATCAAAAAAATCTACCCGTTTAGGATGGGTAAATGAATAATGCTATTTTTATAACTGGCGGATGCGGGTTTATCGGTTCAAATTTCATTCAATACATCCTGACTAATACGGAATATCGGACTGTCATTAATCTGGATAAACTTACCTATGCAGGAAACCCCAATAATTTGGTCGATATTCAAAAAGATGATAGATACATCTTTATCCAAGGTGATATTTGTGATCATAATTGTGTGCGTAACATATTTATAGAATATAATCCTAGTGCTGTGGTTCATTTTGCGGCTGAGAGTCATGTTGATAGATCCATTGATGGTCCACAGCAATTTATTCAAACCAATATTATTGGTACTTCTGTAATGCTTCAGGAATCACTGGATTACTATATTCATTTAAATAAAGTATTCCGGTCAAAATTCAAGTTTCACCACATCTCAACCGATGAAGTTTTTGGCAGTCTTGGTGAAGGTGGTTACTTCAGTGAATCAACAGCTTATGATCCCAGTTCACCCTATTCCGCATCGAAAGCTTCATCTGATCATCTGGTTCGGGCCTGGCATAGAACTTTTGGGCTACCGGTTACAATATCGAATTGTTCCAATAATTACGGTCCATATCAATTCCCGGAAAAACTCATTCCATTAATGATTTTAAATTGTCTAGCGCAAAAACCATTACCCGTTTATGGAACCGGTGAGAATGTGCGAGATTGGTTGTATGTTCATGATCACTGCGATGCTATTAATATGGTTCTTCAAAAAGGCACCATCGGTGAGACTTATAATGTGGGTGGAAATAATGAAATAAAAAATATTCAGATTGTAAAAGATATTTGTACAATATTAGATGAAGTCAAGCCTGCTGAATCCGGGAAATCTTATCATCAATTGATAACCTTTGTGAAAGATCGTCCTGGGCATGATTTTAGGTATGCTATCAATTCGAAAAAAATAAAACAGGATTTAGGCTGGCAACCGCAAGAGACTTTTCAATCCGGTTTACGAAAAACAATAAATTGGTATTTAGACAATAAGGATTGGTGGATCGAAACTCAAAAAAATATTTACCAGCAAGAGCGACTTGGCACTGGGAAACCAGGATGAATAAAAACATTCAGTTTTTTGTTATTTTTTTTCTTTTGATTATAGATCAATCAATTGCACAAACGTCATCCCAGGTAGACGCTACAAAGTTGGATGATAATCGACAACCAATTATTTACCGTGAGTATGGAATATTGCCTTTACCTTTGGAAAATGCAATTGATCCAGAGAATTACTTCCTTGGCCCTGGAGATCGATTAAGGATTCTATGGTCTGTAGAAAATATTGATAATTTTGTTACTATCGGACCCACAGGAAAATTAATCATTCCCAGAATTGCTCCAATCAGTGTCTTAGGTAAGACCCTTGCAGATGTCGATCGAGAAGTAAATGAGAGAATGAGAAAAGTATATAAATCTGCCGAAGTGTCAATAAACTTAATCCGGTTTCGCCAATTTAAAGTTCTTGTGTATGGAGCTGTGAATAAACCAAAATTTGTTAAAATGGCACCTGTGAGCCGTTTTCATGAGGCAATCAATGAGGCTGGTGGTTTACAAAAATACGCTGATCCTGAAAGAACTGTCTTAATACGGCAGGGCAATAGTAGAAATATATTTTTAAAAGAATTTTTACTAAATGGAGATCTCAATAATAATCCACAATTAACGGATGGAGATAAAATTTATGTACCCTTTAAAAATATTACGCCTGATCAACAAGAGGACTATATGGGGTATGATAATGCAAATAAGGTCCTTGTTAGTGGGTTTGTTTATCGTCCAGGTGCACATTACTTTAGACCAGGGTTCAGCGTAAAAGATTATATTGCCTTAAGCGGGGGAGCATTGGACGTAGGTGCAGCAAATCGTGTAAAGATATTAAAAAAGGATGGGGCTACTACTACACTTGCCTATAATAAAATGGTTGAACCAGGTGATATTATTGAGGTCCCTGAAACATATGGCAGTATTCTGTTTGGTAATACAGGTATTATACAAGCCTTAACATCAATAGCTACACTAATTCTTGCTTATCAAGCAACCCAGCGATGAGTATGAACTTATCCCAACACGAAAAGAAAATTTTATCCCTTGTGGAAAAACACCCTACGATTGTTGCTGATCCTGTAGAAAGAAAGCGTATTGCTGAATTAAACGGTATGTCTGAAAAAACACTTCGAAATCGATTGGCAGACTTAAAAAGATATGGTGTTATTGGTGATAAAAGCCAAAGTCAAAAAGTAACAGTACCAGAAACTAAAGTCTTGCAAGGCAATGTACAGTTATTTTGGAATAGAAGAAGATTTATTTTCAAAAATACGATCGTTGTAACTAGCGTTGCGTTAATTGTATCTCTTTTATTACCCAAATGGTATGCTTCTAAAGCTGTGGTTCTATCATCTGGCGCTGGGAAGTTCAACTTTCTTTCAGCTATCTCACCAATACCTGTAGCTGATTTTGGTTTATCTACAATCAATGAAGATATAAATAATTTTATTGCGATCTTGAAGAGCCGTACAGTAAAAGAATATATGGTTAATAAATTCAATCTTGTAGATAGGTATAAACAACGAGATATCGAATTTGCAATGGAATCGTTTGAAGAGAAAATGGAACTGGAGGTAACAGAAGAAGGTACTTTAGAAATATCAATAATTGACAAGGATCCATTAGTTGCGAAACAAATGGTTAGTGAAACGTTATTTATGCTGGACCAAATAAATCAAAATATTGGGATGGAAGCTGGTAAATATAACCGTGAGTTTCTGGAAAGAAGACTAAATCAGAATAAACATGATCTTGAGAAAGCAGAATTCGCTCTAAAAACATTCCAGGAAAAAACCGGAATTATTGATCTTGTAGCACAATTGTCCAGTACGATGCAAATGAGTGCACAAGCATACAATTCAATTTTTGAGGCATATACAGAACTATACGCAAAGAAAATTGAAACAGAAACAGAACTTGCGGTTGCAAAAACAACCTTATCAATTAATAATCCAACCATAATGCAGTTAGAAAAATTACTTAATGAACAGACATTTCAGCTTGAACGACTGATGATTAAATTAGATGAAAAATTACAATACCTTTTATCAAACATAACACCTACTCAGGTTGATGCAGTTCCAAATATTGAGTTTTCTGTTTCATTTAATTCTTTACCATCTCTTGGGCTAGAGAATGGAAGATTGATTCGTGAGGTTGAATTGCAAAGCAGAATCCAAGAACTTTTGATACCACAATTTGAACAAGCTAAACTAGAGGAAACAAAGAATATTCCCACTCTTCAGGTGATTGATAAACCAAAAGTTGCTATTAACAAAGCTAAGCCAAAAAGAGCTCTGATTGTTATTGGGGCGACACTAATGAGTATTTTATTATCCATTATATTTATTTATATAGATCAACATACGCGGGATTTACGTAGCGCATTAAAGCAAACCAAAATGTAATGCTATCACTGATAGTTCTTGCCGCTGTTGAAATAATATTATTTTTTATCGGGGTAATTACAAATCCAATAATGATGGTAATAATTCCACTTGGATTCATTATACTTTGGTTGCTGATTAATAATCCAGCGATTGCCTTAATGATCTTAAGTC
>CAYYXU010000114.1:0-5492 GCA_964475645.1 uncultured bacterium
AAAGTAGTGCTTACTTGACCAGCAGCATTTTGCGGATCTGAACTTGCTGACCATCGGTTAAGATGGAAAAATACTTTAATTCAAGTAGATAAAACATTGGTGAGATAGATGGGTATCTTTTCTAGGTGGTTTCGATCACAAATAGTGATAAAATTCTGCGGTCAATTACACGAATTGAAACCATGAAAATCGGTACGCTCAAGATCACCAATCCTGTTTTCTTAGCCCCCATGGCTGGCGTGACGGATTATTCCTTCCGCATCCTCTGTAAAGAACAGGGTGCTGGCATGGTCTATTCCGAGTTTGTATCCGCCCACGGGATCATCCGTAAGAACGAAAAAACACTCAATATGATCCGCTTTACGGAATTTGAGCGCCCCATTGGTATCCAGATATTTGGCGATGACCCAAAAGTCATGGGCCAGGCAGCGCGGATGGTGGTGGATATGTTCAGTCCGGACCTGATCGATATCAACTACGGCTGTCCCGTACCCAAGATCACCAAAAAAGGTGCCGGTTCCGCTGCCCTAAGGGATCTATGCCTCATGGATGACACTACCATTGCGGTGGTTGAAGCTGTACCAGACGTACCGGTTACGGTGAAAATGCGCGCCGGCTGGGACTCAAAATCCATTGTTATACCGGAAGCGGGACCGCGGCTGGAAGCCCATGGCGTACAAGCGATCGCCCTCCATCCTCGCACTACAAAACAAAGTTATAAAGGACTATCAGATTGGAACTTAATAAAATTACTTAAAGAATCAGTTTCAATACCAGTAATTGGAAATGGTGACATCCACGGCCCGGAAGATGCCCGCCGTATGTTCGACGAAACCGGCTGTGACGCGGTTATGGTTGGCCGGGCTGCTTTGGGCAATCCCTGGATCTTCAAACAGCTTTCCGCCTACTTAGAAAAAGGTGCGCTACCTGGTGAACCAGACATCCATCAACGAATGCAAACCTGCGCCCGGCACTTCACCCTGTTGGTGGAATCCCGGGGCCCCGTCGTTGGCGCTAACATGATGCGGAAGCACTTTGGCTGGTATATTAAAGGTTTTTCAGGTGCGGCTGCCTTGCGTCAGGAACTGGTAACTGCCAAGGATAAGGATGCCATGGACGTGATCCTCTCTACTGCTATCAAAAACAGTAGAACAATTCTAAAGGCTAGCGCTTAAGATCTATAAAACCTGCGACCGCAGGTTTTAATTCGCTCAGGAATACCCAACGGGCGTGCTGCAGCCCGGCTTTTCGCAGGCCGGCTCAAAGTTTGCCCCGCCAACGGCTATGGCCGGTGCTGATAATTGCCTTTTGGCCTTTTTTTCAGCACACACAGGGCACTTTATTGTATTATCATCCACTGTACTCGAAAAGACCAGTTCCTCGAACATATGTCCGCATTTTGCACATTTATAATCGTACATGGGCATGGGTAATATTACAAAATTATTGTTATAATGACTACTTTACGGTCGGTGGCGGCGTGTAACCGCTGCAAACCCCTTCTATGGCCCTGGCAAAGGCAATGGTGGTATAATCTTCCAGATAAGGCCCGATAACCTGCATACCGATGGGTAAACCAGCAGAACTATGACCGATTGGAACCACCGTAGACGGTAATTGCGATATGGTGGCTACGCTGGGCCAGGCGGTGATTTCCGAGTAGTGCCTTTCTGCCCCATCCACGGTAATGTAACGACCAAGAAGATCGGGATTATGATCGTGGTCAAAAGCGGTGGTAAACGTCACGGGACACAGCAGTACGTCATAGGATTGAAAAAATTCATCCCACATGGCCTTGATGCGCAGGCGCAGTTCATTGACTCTCAGCCAGTCAATATGGGATATAAGAGCGCCGCGGGCTTGTCGAACCCGGGGATCCTTGTCATCCATAGTGCTGTTTTTTAGTAATTGTTTCATATCGTCCAAGACCGGCTTCGGAAAACCGGTTGCAATGACCGCATTAAACAGGTTCCAGAAAAGATCATTATTCATTTCCAGGCTGAAACCGGGGTTTGCTTCCGTAACAGTAGTACCCTGCTTAGCCAACTGGTCCGTTGTTTCCTGAATAGCATCCGTCATAGTTGTTTCTACAGGGCAAAAGCCGTCACCGGACCAGACAGCAACCCGAAAATCTTTGAGCTGCTGGTGTCTTGCCTGGGGCAGGTTCAGCTGCCAGCCCTTCCCTTCGGAAGATCTGGGTCCTGCGAGAACCGATAGTGCCAGTTCCAGATCAGCAGCGCTTCTAGCCAATGGACCTGCTACCGTAATAGTATCATTTTCACTCAAACTTCCTGGCGGGGGCGGCAGGTGCCCCCTAATAGGAATCAGGTCATAGCTGGGTTTATGTCCATAAACACCGCAAAAATGGGCTGGGATGCGGATCGAGCCGCCAATATCGCTCCCTACTTCAAGGGGCGTAAGCCCAGAAGCTACTGCGGCGGCAGAACCGCCAGAAGAACCACCCGGTGTTTTTGTGTAATCCCAGGGATTGTTTGTCACCCCAAAAATCTCATTGTATGTCTGCCAGTCTCCTGATAGATACGGTACGTTGGTTTTCCCGAAAACGATTGCCCCGGCATTGGTCAGACGATCCACCACTTCGGCGTTAACCTGGGGTACATGATCCTTCCATTTTGGCGATCCGCCGGTAGTAACAATACCTGCCACTTCATAGGCATCCTTCACCGTCATGGGCAAGCCGTGCAATGGACCCCAGTCTATTCCCTTTTCTAAATCTTTATCCGCCGCTGCGGCCCGTTCCCGGGCACGTTCTTCATCCAGGGTTACCACAGCGTTTATATCCGGGTTTATCGAAGAAATTTGGTCCAAGTGTGCTTCCAGCAGTTCTACTGCAGAAATATTCTTATTCTTGAGCTGTTTAACCAGTTCGCTGGCCGATTGGGTAAGGGTCATGTTAGTCAGCTAGTGTTTGCTTGAAGGCATCTATCGTATAGAGTATATCTTCCGCTGTGATACCATAATGAGTCACCATCCTAAACCGCCGGGGACCGGTATCAAAGAATCGGATACCCTTCGTAGATAATGCAGCGAGCAAATCTGCGCTTTCAAGAGTAGCGTCATCTAAGTCAAAATAGATAATATTGGTCTTGATCGATTCAGGGTCCAGGACAATACTGGGCAAATCGGCGATACCTTCTGCTAAGAGCCGGGCATTGGTATGATCTTCCTGCAGCCGGTCAACCATAGTTTCCAGCGCTACAATACCAGCTGCGGCAATAATGCCCCCCTGGCGCATGCCACCGCCCAAACCTTTTCGTATTCCCCGGGCCTGATCAATAAAATCCTTACTGCCGCAAATAACCGAACCAACCGGTGCAGCCAGCCCCTTGGACAAACAAAATGACATACTGTCCGCGTCCTCAACCAGTTCCTGAACTTCCACGCCTAAAGCTACGGCTGCATTAAAAATTCGAGCACCATCAATGTGCAATTTAATATTGTGCGACCTCGCCAAATCCGCTACTTCTTTCGTATACGCTACGGATAAAGGCGCACCACCGCAGACATTATGAGTATTTTCCAAGCCGATTAATTTGGTTACGGGAAAATGGTCATCAACACCCCGAATAGCGTCCCGGATATCTTGCAATTTCATCGTGCCATCATCTAGGTTTGGTATCTGGGTGGAATGAATACTACCATAGGCTGATATTCCGCCTTTCTCATACTTATAAGTATGGGCCCTGTTGCCCAGTATTACTTCCGCACCACGACCACAGTGGGTCAGGATGGATACTAGATTGGCCATGGTACCACTGGGAACCAGCAACGCTGCTTCCTTCCCCATCCGTTGGGCCGCCAGGTCCTGGAGCCTGTTAATGGTCGGGTCATCCTTAAATACATCGTCCCCCAGTTCAGACTCGGCAATCGCTTGCCGCATTTCATCACTGGGTAAGGTGGTCGTATCACTGCGTAGATCTATAGTTCTCATATGGTGCCTATAACTTGATAAGTAATTTTAAATCCATAATGCCAGCGGTAATCTAAGGCAAATTAGCAAATAATTATACCGGGTTACCAGCGCATGATTGTCCTGCTTGTACGAGATCAATGATGCCGCTAAATTCCCGCACTTATTAAACTATAAACTTTCATTGGAAACCTCATGAGCGCGATACCAAAACCAGTTAATGAACCAATTCTAAATTTCAGCCCGGGTTCACCGGAAAGAACCAGCCTGCAGGCGAAGCTGAAGGAACTCAGTGCCAAGGAAATTGAAATTCCACTAATTATAGGCGGCAAGGAAGTCCGTACCGGTGATACAGGTACCTGTGTTATGCCCCACGATCACGGCCATGTCTTGGCCCGGTTTCACCAGGCTGGCACAAAAGAAGTTGCCCAGGCAATCGACGCCGCAAAAGCAGCTTGGGCAGATTGGTCTAGAACACCGCTGGAAGCACGGGCGCAGGTTTTTCTAAAGATGGCGAAACTTCTGGCTGGTCCCTACCGTGATACTGTTAACGCAGCGACCATGCTGAACATGAGCAAGAATGCCTACCAGGCCGAGATCGATGCCGCCTGCGAACTGATCGATTTCTGGAATTTCAACTGCTGGTTCGCCCAGGAATTGTACAGCCACCAGCCTATGTATTCTCCAGAGCCCACAAAAAATTCAATGGAACACCGACCACTGGAAGGATTTGTTTTTGCTGTTACACCATTCAATTTTACCAGTATTGCCGGTAACCTGCCTTCTGCTCCAGCGCTCATGGGTAACGTTGCCCTATGGAAACCAGCCAGCAGCGCTGTATATCCCGCCTATTTTGTGATGGAGCTATTCCAGGAAGCTGGTCTGCCGGATGGTGTGATTAACTTTATTCCCGGCCGCGGTTCAGTGGTCGGACCCTTGGTAATGGATCATCCTGATCTGGCTGGGGTCCATTTTACTGGCTCTACCGCTGTATTCCAAAATATGTGGCAGCACGTCGGTGGAAACATTCAGCAATACAAAAGCTATCCCCGCATTGTGGGTGAAACTGGTGGTAAAGATTTCTGTATTGCTCATGAATCGGTTGACCAGGACGCCCTAGTAACCGCCATGGTACGTGGCGCCTTTGAATTTCAAGGCCAGAAGTGCTCAGCCATGTCGCGGGCCTATATTCCAACAACGATATGGGATAATATCCGTGACCAATTTCTAACTGAAATGGCCACTGTGCAAATGGGTGACCCTACCGATTTTTCCAATTTTGTTAATGCGGTTATTGATAAGGCTGCTTTTGATTCGATCAAGGAATTCATCGATCATGCTGCCCATGCGGATGATGCTGAGATCCTCACTGGTGGAAAATATGATGATTCGGTGGGATATTTCATTGAGCCTACAACCATTCTGACCACTAACCCGAAGTTCCGTACCATGTGCGAAGAAATTTTTGGCCCAGTACTAACCATTTATCTCTATGATCCTGCTGAGTGGCAAGCTACCCTGGAACTTGTGGATTCCACATCACCCTATGCCCTTACCGGCT
>CAYYXU010000115.1:0-5485 GCA_964475645.1 uncultured bacterium
TAAATGGCGGGAACGCCTGGGAATCGAACCCAGCTCCCGATTTAACACCGGGACAACGGTTTTGAAGACCGCAGCGGGCACCAGCCGCGCAATCATTCCCATTAATACTATGGCCTATTCAGGCCTATTTAACACTCGATAATCGAGACCATATTTATCTTTGACACGTTCACCTTCTGTTTCAGCTTCTTCCATACTATAGAAACGTAAAACACGTACAGCGTGTAGTCGCCGACCTGCAGATGGGACCTCAACAATTTCTACTTTGAATCCACCCTGTAGGATTAAATTCTTGATCCGTAACGCACTCTCATATTTGCTAAATGCACCAACCTGTACTACAAAATCCTTGGTCTTACTGGGACCTGGTTTTGGGATTGTTGGATTTGGTTTTGGAGAGCGCCAGGATTGTTTTCTATCATTAATCTTTGCAGAAACTTTTTCCTCGTCCAGTTTAACTAATTTCGCTTCTTCCGGAGGGTCTATCATTGTTGCCATTCCATAGTGATCATATTCGAAGGTCGGGTGCAAGGATCGAATTTGGCGCACGTAATATGCCGCACTATCTCTTTGTCCGGTGGCTATATAACTATTGACCATGAGATCAGTGGCTCGTTGAACATGTTCTGTTGTTGTATATACCAACGGTACGAGACGAAACTGTTTGCTGGCCTGAGTGTAAAGACCGCGTGAAAAAAGATATTCACCAATTCTCATAGCAACGTCGTCAGCATAAACATGATCAGGATGATTCCTGAGCAGATCTCGATAAATTACCAATGCTTCTTCTCCATTCAGAGTAACCAGCGCCTTTAGGTATTGAACACTGGGATCATTTCTATAAACAGCCTCCAATTCCGGTAAGGCAGATCGTACATCATTAATCCTACCCTCATTTATGAGTCCAAGGTAACGTTCAATGTCCTGGGCCCATAATAGAGCACAATGTAAACAAAACAACAGGGACATGGGTTTTAAGATTTGTCTCACTGGTTTGAGTCCTTAGTCATGATCTCAATTATTTCGTCTATTTGCTGCGCCAGCTGAGGCGGCGGTATTGCTTGCAAAGACAATTTCAGTTTCATAAGCCGAAGTTTAACAGAATCCTCATAGCGATTTAAGGCATCTTCTACCAGTTCAAGTGCTTGGCTGCGTTCGCCCTTCTCTTCCAAGACATTGGCAATCTTGGCTAAGGCATCTAAGTTCTCTGGATTTTTGTCCAATGCTCTTTGGTAGAATTTCTCTACTTCACTGAAGCGCCCCAGATCAAATAATGCCGCTTCTATCTTGGCGAAAACTAATGATCCATTTTTTGTATCTAGTAGTGCGTATTGTTCCCAGTGATCGATGGCTTTTACAAGATCACGATTTTCGGAGAACAAGTTACCCAAGTATAGATGGGGTAATCCAAAATTTGGCGCCATAGTAACTGCTTTTTGAAAACAACTCTCTGCACCAATGCGATCGTCACTTTCAAATTTTTCCATACCTTCATAAACTTTGAACCTTGCCAGTCGGGTAATATCTGCTTCATTTTTCACTTTTTCCAAAGTTTTAACCAGTTGCGCCGCTTGACCCCAATCTTTATTCTTCTCCGCAAGTTTGAGGAGAAATTCTGTAGCCCAGACATCCTTTTTATCAATATTAAGGATCATTTCTGCTTCTTTCTGGGCCTGGACTGGTTCATGCACAGCGATGTAATCCTGGGCCAGCGATTTATGAATGTGCATACGGAAGTTCTCACTGAGGCCAGGGCGCACCGTCAGCGAGTGGTGTACCTTTATCGCTTGCTGAGGGTTTCCTTCTTCCCGCAATATATCTCCCAATTGGAGATAGGCATCTAAATGATCAGTATCTTGCCTGACCACATTCCGCAGTAAACGCATTGCTCCATCAGAATCACCCCGCACCATCGCATTCAGTGCGTCTGTATAGAGGGAATCTGTATTTTTTCTAGGTTTTGGACGCCTATTGAAATAGGCAAATATACCACCAGCCGCAGTGATGGCTAGCACTGTTAAAACAATTATCAGGTCCAAGATTAATCTTCTCCAGCATCGTTTTCATAAATACCTTCATCGATTGCTACATTACGAAGATCGTTAAGTTCATCAGACAAGCGTCTATTCTTAACTTTAAATGAGCGAATCTCTGATTTGGAGGAGATAATCGAAGTAACTGCAACCCCATAGCCAATGAGGATACCTACAGCAAGAGCACCCAGCATCACAAAGGCAATTTTAACTTGTTCATAACTCGCAAACACTAAATCGATAGTTACTTCATCTGTGTTTTTCAGTAAAAATATAAGAATAAGAACCAGTAACAACAGTCCACCGAAAATTTTGAATAATTTCATTAGGCAGCTTCTTTTATATTAACTAATTGACCTTGCAAACTAATGCCTTTTGCATCGTTAATCAATACTGGTACTATATCTTTTATTTGCGTATCCTTTTTTGGAAATATGACCCATTTATTTGAATCTGTTCGTCCTGCCCACTGAGCAGTTGATCGTTTGCTTACCTTTTCTACTAGTACCTTCTCAATCTGGCCGATGATAGCTTTATTACGATAAAGAGTGTGATGTTTTTGAAGTTTGATTACTTCCTCTAATCTTTCTTGTTTTTCAGCTTCCGGCAAATGGTCTGAATATTCGGCTGCTTTCGTTCCGGACCGTAATGAGTATTTGAAAGTGAACGCAGAATCAAATTTGACAGCATTCATTACTTCCAACGTTTCCTCAAACTCAGCCTCTGTTTCGCCTGGGAAACCAACTATTATATCCGTACTGAGACCACAATTTGGTAGAAATTCTCGAATCCACTGGGCACGCTGAATGAAATATTCTTTAGTATACGTCCTATTCATACGTTTGAGGATTCGATTGGCACCTGCTTGTAAAGGAAAATGAACGGCATTACAAATATTTTCATAATCGTTCATTACGTGAATAAGTTCATTTGTCATGTCCTGTGGATGGGGCGATGTATAACGTAAACGCTGCACACCAGGAATTTCAGCGACTGCCTGCAGCAGATGCTGGAATTTCCGACCATCGTGCTGATAGGAATTCACATTTTGACCTAATAATGTAATTTCTACATATCCATCAGCTATTGCTTTTTGAACTTCATTAACAATACTAGTAATACTGCGACTTCTTTCCCTACCCCGTGTAAAAGGGACAACGCAGAAGGTGCAGAATTTGTCGCATCCGCGCATAATTGATACCCAGGCATTAATACCATCCTGTCTACTTGGGAAAAGGTTATCATAAACCTCAAACCGGGATAACTTCGTATCAACAGTATTATTTGTATTTTCAGTGTTCCGGTCAAGCAATACAGGTAGTTTTCTGTAAGAATCCGGTCCCAGGATAATATCTACGTACGGTTTGGATTCCAGAATTTCATCTTTCAGATGTTGGGCCATGCACCCTAGAACACCAATAATAACCCCAGGTCTATTTTGTTTAATCTTTGAATATACTCCAAGCCGGGAATGTACCTTATCTTCCGCACGTTCCCGAATTGCGCAGGTATTCACAAAAATTGCGTCTGCGTTATCCATGGATTTACTGACAACATAGCCTTGCTTTTTCAACATTCCAGCGATTAACTCCGAATCGGCCACATTCATCTGACAGCCATAGGTATCTAGGTAATAAGATTTACCCATTGCCATTATTCTTAAAAATGAAAATCCGCGGTGTGTGAACTAGATACTGGAGATTATTTGATATGCCCACTGAAAAAATAATCCAATGGGTTTTGAGGAACACCATTCCGGTGAATTTCATAATGCAAATGAGGCCCAGCTGACCGACCAGTATTTCCAGTTTGACCGATCAAATCGCCTCTCTTTATTTTCTGCCCCCATTTTACATTAAATTTTGACAGGTGCGCAAATATCGACCTATAACCATAGCCATGATCAAGTTTAATGACCTTGCCGAAACCACCCTGCCGCGCTGCATATTTGACCACACCATCTGCTGGCGCATAGACATTTGAACCAGATGATACTGTAATATCCTGCCCATAATGAAAACGGGGTTTTTGGGTGAATGGATCATTGCGATAACCAAAACCAGAGTTCAAATATCCTCCCTGAACCGGCCGAATCGATGGCATAGACTTCACGCGGTCTGATTCCTTGATAACTTTTCTATATATATCCGAATAACTAGCCAGTTCCAGTTTTACCTTCCTCGTAAGCATATCTACATTCATTTCCAGATCCAATAGCTTGCTTTCCGCAGTGGGTGAAACATTATCTAATATTACTGGTTTTGCTACTTCCATACCTCCAATACCCAACTTGCGAATATCCTTATCAATCTGTGGCAAATTTGCATACGTGCGGAACGCACGGTCTTTTTCCTCAATGTCAACCACATGTGTGGATAATTGATCCATTTGCCGCTGTAAGTCATTTAGTGTCAGTGACAATTGATTATAATCACGTTTTAGGCTCTTCAATTTTGTCTGATATAAAACTTTAGTTAGATAGTCTGTTGTAATAAATAAACCACTACCAATGATGGCAATACAAAGGGTGACAATGGCCAGCAATTGCCGTTTAGAAAAATCCCATTGCCCTACACCATCCTCGTGATGGGACATGAAGATGTAGCGGTGATCCTCACCTACACTTTTATTACGTCTTTTAAGCATTGCCTAGGACATTCATAGGATTTTACTGAGCAATTTTACATCGATCCACACCATTATTACAAATGTCTTTTCAAGTGGACTTAAAACGATCTTTTTTAATAGTGATTAACCGATATAAATCTTAAGTAATTGTGAGCGCGTGACGTGGCGGAGGCGTTGCAAAGCGCGGTCCTTAATCTGACGAATACGTTCGCCTGTAAGTTCCAGTTCATTAGCGATTTCCTGCAAATTTTTCTTTTCAGCTCCCCCTATGCCAAAATAATGTTTAATAACTATTTTTTCCCGTTTTCCCAGAGTATGGACAACGGTTAAAATCTCCTTTTCCAGGCTTTTTTTCATCAGCATTGCTTCTGGCCGAGGATCGTTTGAAGCCATGAGCTGTAATAGCGCAGTTTCTGAATCTCCAATAGGTTCGTCAAGTGAAATCGGTTCACTGAAAACCTTGATCAAATCATCCACCCAATCCGGTGACTTTTGCGTTATTTCGGCAAGTTCTTCTGCTGTTGGTTCTCTTTCAATATTTTGTTCCAATTCCAGAGATTGACGATACAATTTTCCCATCGAATCACGTACGTGAGCAGGTAATTTAATTATGCGTCCAGTTTTTTGAATTGCTTGACGAATGCTCTGAGTGATCCACCACACAGCATATGAAATAAATCGGAAACCACGTGTTTCATCGAAACGTTCAACAGCCTTGATCAACCCCAAGTTACCTTCATTGATCAGGTCCTCAAAAGGTAGTCCTTGTCCTTGAAATTTTTTCGCTACCGCAACAACGAAGCGCAAATTGTGTGTTACCAATT
>CAYYXU010000116.1:0-5483 GCA_964475645.1 uncultured bacterium
CGGTCGATGACATGGAAGCCTTGGCCGAGGCGTATTTCAGTTTGATCTGTTCTGCATCTTCCATGCCGATCTGTAGCATTACCGCAATATCGTTGGTTACCGCGTTCGCACCTACGCCAATCACGGCTGAATGCCGTACACCACCATCATAGAACACGGTAATATCTGTCGTTCCTGCACCAATATCCACTACTGCTACTCCCAGTTCCTTTTCATCCGTATCCAACGTAGCAATGGCGGAGGCCAGAGCCTGGAATACTAGTCCTTCCACGTCAATGGCCAGTTCATGAACACAGCTTACCAAATTTTTTGCCGTGGTGGCGGCCATAGTAATCAAATGTACCTTTGCTTCAAGGCGTCGTCCGGACATGCCCACTGGATCTTTTATGCTATCCATCGTATCAATCAGGTATTCTTGAGGCAGGATGTGCAGGATCTCTCGGTCAACAGGCAATGATACTGCCTTGGCAAGTTCAAGCACCCGGGATACATCATTTTGGGTAATTTCCTGTTCCACAGGTACGTTTCGGGCACTGCCTTTTTGAATGGCAATGGCGCCCTGGGTATTGATACCGCGGATATGGTCACCGGATATGGAGAGCATTGCCCTGTTCACTTTTATACCAGCCATCAGTTCTGCTTCCCGTACAGCAGCTTCAATCGCGTCCATGACCTTGTCACGGTGCACGATCGATCCTTTCTTCATGCCTTGAGATGGGACATTGCCTACACCGAGTATTTTGTTCGATCCTTCATCTGAATTTATTTCTGTGATCGAACAACATATTTTGGATGTACCAATATCAATCCCAATCTGGGTATTTTTATCGCTGACTTTCATGCGTTGCTTCATACACGTTCCTTGGCGATGATCTGGTTGTCGTAGCGTAGGTCAAGGTATTTATAGTCACTCAATTGACGTTTATTGCTCAAGGAATGTTCAAATTTTCCCAGGATCTGTATCTTGGCCCAGACGTCAGTGTTGCCTAGTATAACCTTAGTAGGATACTCTGCTAGGATGATCACATATTCATCATTCGCATTCATAGTCACCTCAGAAATGTTGCTGTACAATACCGGGTAATAATCGAGTATGCGTGTGATCAGGTTCATAGTTTCCTGTACTTTAACTGAAACGGTCTGTTGTCCCGCAGGATATAATTCTTTAGCCGGGTTAAAGCCTGATAAGCAGGGCACTAGAAAATCATTGGCCTGACCCTTATCAGGTAGGATAATACCTTCCCGATCAATCATAAGCACCGGATCAACATTCAACATGGCCACGGGCTGCCGTTCCACGATTTCAATCGATAAGGTGGCAGGGTACTGCCGCGATACACGGGCCGCCTTTACGTAAGGATGACTCTCGATTAACAGGCTTACTTCTCTAAGATTAAGTTCTTCCAGTTCGATGCCCATTAGTGATTTCAGCTGGATCTGGTGGTCTTCTTCAGGAATAATGGAATAACCAGATATATTTATCTGTTGTAAATGGGACATTCTGGTATAGCTGGACCACCAGAATGAAGCATAGATGAGGAACATTATTGTAAGGGTAATCGTGGCACTGATTAGTGGTTCCAGGTTCAGTTGTTTTTTCTTTTTCTTACGCTTCATACAGTGAATGTTCCGGGTGCAAACCCCAGTGTTTTAATTTCTAGTTCCAGGTTTATATCATACTTTTCTTGAACCGTTTTTTTTGCCAGGCGGATCAGAGCCACGATGTCTGCCGCCTCGGCCTGGCCGTGGTTCACAAAAAAGTTGGCATGTTTGGGCGATATTTCTGCATCACCCTGTCGGGTGCCTTTCAATCCGGCCTGGTCGATCAAATAACCGGCGGCCAGGTTCGGTTTAGGATTTTTAAAGACGCTGCCCGCAGAACGAAATTTTAACGGTTGAGTATCTTTCCGGCCTTGGCTTGCCAAGACTCGTTGGGATTGAATTTCTTTTGCTGGTTTTTCTTTTAGGGTAAATGCGGCTGAGACTAGGATCTCATCTGCTGGAAAAGTAGAATGACGATAGCTGAAGTCGATCTCGCTTTGTTTATAGGTCTTGGATATACCGTTCATGGTCATGACGTTGATCGTATCCAAACAATTAGATATTTCGCCCCCAAAAGCACCGGCATTCATCACAAGGGCACCGCCTAGTGTGCCAGGGACACCGATCATACTTTCCAGCCCAGTAAGGTTCCGCTTGGTTGTTTCTTTTACCATTTTACCAAGCATAACGCCAACTTCTGCCTCAACGCTGTTGCCTACAATCCTAAGACGGGTGAATGTTTTCCCTAGGGTGATTACGATGCCATCAAAACCTTCATCGGCGACCAAGAGATTTGAACCGCTGCCAGCAAAAAATGTGGGAATATCTTTTTCCTGAGCAAAACGCAGGATAGTCACCAGGTCTTCCTGGTTTGCCGGTGTGATGTACGCACGCACTGGTCCGCCGATACCGTATGAGGTATGTTTCGTCATGGGTTCATTGTCAAGGAATGTACCCGTAACTTTTTTCTTTAGCATAGCAAACGCGTCCAATTCAGGCGGCTGCCTCTATCTTCTCAAGATGATTCATGTAAGACTCCGCATAGCGCCAGATGTTCCCTGCACCTATAGTAATAATCATATCACCGGGCTGGCGCAAATTATCTAATGTTTTTTCCAGTTTATTTAGACTCTTGATGTAGTAAATATTGCGATGGCCTGACTTTTTCGCAAAATCAGCAACCATTTTACCGTTTACACCCTCAATTGGCTTTTCCCGTGCTGGGAATACGTCGGTCACCAGCAGAACATCACTTTCCATAAGTGCGATGGCAAAATCCTGGTAAAAAGCCTGGGTGCGGGTATATAGATGAGGTTGAAATACGGCAATGATGCGCCGTTTCCAGCCATTTCTCGCAGCGGTAAGTGTGGCCCGTACTTCCGTTGGATGATGGGCATAATCATCGACAACTATCACATTGCCTGACTCGCCTTTGATATCGAACCGCCGCCGTACACCTCTATATGATTCCAACCCAGCTGCAATATCATGGAAGGGGATACGCATTTCCACGCCCAGGGCAATCGCTGCCAAGGCATTCTGCACATTATGTTCGCCCGGTACCTGTAGGTGAATAACGCCTTGTTTTTCGCCTTTGTGGAAGACAGTGAAGGTGGTTTCTATTTCACGTTGAATTATATCCTCAGCGTAAAAATCGCTGTCATTGGTTAAGCCAAATGTAATGACCGGTCGTTTGATATTAGCTATGATCGCCGCCGCCGCCGGGCTTTGGTTCCCGATGATCACGGCGCCATAAAACGGGGATGCATTGGCAAACTGGGTAAATGCATTCTTTAGATCATCCAGGTCTTCATAACAATCTGTGTGCTCAAGTTCTATATTCGTTATAATAGCGATCGTGGGTTGCAGGGAAAGGAAACTGCGGTCAAATTCATCGGCCTCCACCACAATGATATTACCAGCGCCTAATAAGGAATTGGTATCGATATTGCGTACCAGACCGCCTACTACAAGCGTGGGATCCAGTTTGGCCTGACTGAGCATTGTGCCCACCATGGAAGATGTACTGGTTTTTCCATGAGTGCCGGCCACACCGATACTGGTTTCTTTCAGGGCGATCAGTTCCCCGAGCATTTCTGCCCTTCGAATAACAGGGATACTTTTTTTCTGTGCAGCGATAACTTCCGGATTGTCTTCTTGTACTGCACTGGAATAGACCAGTACATCCGCATCTGTTACATTTTTTGCGGCATGTCCTTTGCTCACTTCCGCACCTTTATTTCTCAAATTATTTATCACCGCAGAATCATTGATATCGGATCCAGTGATTTTGAACCCCAGATTTAATAGCAGTTCAGCAATACCGCTCATGCCGATGCCGCCAATACCTACAAAGTGTAATTTCTTAACGTACCGGAACATCAGCTGCGGGCAACTTTAAATATTTTATCAACGATCTCTTTCGTGGCCTTTGGTTTCCCCAGACTAAGGGCCTGGGCGCCCATTGCGGTCAGTTTGTCCGTATCATCCAAAAGTCCAATGATCGTTTCCTGTAGATTGGATGTGGTCAAATCGGCCTGCCGGATCATGATCGCTGCACCTGCACGGACCATCGTTTCCGCATTCTTCGTCTGATGGTCCGCGGTAGCGCGGGGGAAGGGGAGGAGGATGCTTGGCATACCGCAGACCGATAATTCAGACAATGTTAAGGCGCCGGCTCGCACTACAGCAATATCACTGAGTGCATACGCGTGGGCCATTTCTTTGATGTATGGTTTGATTCTTACTGTATCACTTTCCAATTCTTTCAGTGCTTCATAATTATTGATGCCGGTCTGCCAAAGAAGTTGGATGCCTCGGTCTTGCAGAGTTGGCAGGACTGGTTGAATAGCCCGATTCAAGGGTACAGAGCCCTGGCTGCCTCCAAATAGAAAAACAGTTTTTCGTTCGGAGTCGAGCTGGAATAATTTGGAACCTACTGTTTTTGATCCATTATGTATTTCACTCCGCACTGGATTTCCTGTGACATCAATATCTGTATCAAGATAGGTACCGGTATCGCTAGTACCCGCGTAGACTGCCGTTGCTGGTTCCGCAAACAAACGAGTGGTCAATCCCGGGTATGAATTCTGTTCCTGGATCACCGTAGGTATTTTCCATCCAATACCAACTTTGATTGGTAGTGCACTGGCATACCCTCCCGTTCCTACAATCACATTAGGATCCATGGATCTGCACAGCGATCTTACTTTTAGCAGGGCTAAAGGAACTCGGCTCACCAGCATTAGATTCCGTCCTATACTGCGTGGTGAAAAAGATCTTTGTAGACCGCTGATTGGCAGGAGCGTGTGAGATAGTCCTCTCTCGGGCAAAACGCGGGCTTCAAGGCCAAATTTTGACCCAACATAATGAACAGTTGTGTTTGGTTTACGATTCGTGATCTCCGCACCGATAGCTAATGCTGGGTAGAGGTGCCCTCCTGTTCCGCCGCCGGCAATCATAATGCGCAAGTCCTCATCCATATACCCGCGGATTCCAGCCGCTTTTATGCATTAATGAACGTTTGGCCTGGCTGATATTCAGCAAAATGCCTATTCCAATTAAATTGATCACAAGACCGGATCCACCATAACTGATCAATGGCATAGATAGGCCAGTGGTTGGTACAACGCCGGTAACAACCGCGGCATTAATAAAGCCATAAAGGATGAAATTGAAGCTGATACCAATCGCTAACAGGATCCCGAAGGTATCCATGCTTTCCTTGGCGATCTTGATCCCGCGTTGAAAAATGAATAGAAAGATAGATAGGATAAATACGGTACCTACTAAACCCAACTCCTCACCAATAATGGCAAAAATAAAATCAGTGTGCGGCGTGGGCAGAAAAAGATTTTTCCCTAAGCTGTTTCCTAGCCCGAGGCCTATAAAACCGCCATTCCCAAGACTGATCAATGATTGTTTGATCTGGTAGGATTCTT
>CAYYXU010000117.1:0-5419 GCA_964475645.1 uncultured bacterium
TGCTTTCTGGTTGGCAGTAACGGAAGTAAATTCCCCGCCGGTGAAATCGTTTAACGCTAAACTGTCAGAGCATATTTCAGCCACAGGTTCCCATCTCTGTGTTGGCCTGGATATAAACCCTGAAGCACTCCAGATGAATTATTCGACTCTGGATGATTTAAAAGCTCATACTAAGAAAGTTATTAAGGCTACTGCAGGACTGGCGGCAGTATACAAGCCCAATCTAGCATTTTTTGAGCGTTGGGGCAGTGCTGGTATAGAGTGGCTTGAAGAGACAATGGAATGGATTGGAGAATCGGCCTTGACCATTGGTGATGGGAAGCGAGGTGACATTGGTAACACCGGCCGGCAATATGTTACCAGCCTTTTCGAACACTTTGGTTTTGATGCGGTCACGGTTAATCCTTATATGGGCCGCGATGCCATTGAACCGTTTATCCAGGCTGGTGAAAAGGGTGCGTTTATACTGTGCCGCACATCCAATGCATCGGCTAGTGATATCCAGGATAATGAAAGAAATGGAGAACGGCTTTTTGAGTCTGTTGCTAAGCTTGTATTCGAATTGAATAGTAATGATAATCTTGGCCTCGTTGTTGGCGGAACATCGGCCGCCGAAATTGTGGGAATTCGCAAGCTGGCGCCGGGACTACCATTCCTGATACCTGGTATTGGGGCCCAAGGTGGTGACCTGGAAACCAGTTTTAGATCAGGGAATTCCAATGGAATTGCGCTTATTAATGTTTCCCGGAGCATAATATTTGCTGGCAATCAGAGCACAAAGGAAATCCGTGCTGAAGCACAGCACTATGTACAAAAAATGCAGGATCTAAAATGAGTAATTCTGATCAGGTTTTAGATATTTTTCGGCAAACAGGTGCATTATTGAATGGTCATTTTATTCTCACTTCTGGTCGCCACAGTTCCACCTATTTTCAATGTGCCAAAGTATTACAACACCCGGATCATTTACAGCGTTTTTCTAATGAGATCGTCCATCATTTTCGAAATCTGGCCGTTGACCTGGTCATTTCACCTGCGATAGGAGGCATTGTCTTGGGTACAGAGGTAGGGCGTCAGCTTAATGTTCAGACAATTTTTGCTGAGCGTGAAGGAGACGTCATGACCCTGCGCCGCGGTTTTGAGATCAAAAGTGGGATTAATGTGTTGGTAGTCGAGGATGTGATTACAACGGGGGGCTCTGTTAAGGAAGTGATGAATATGGTCACCAAAGCCGGTGCCATCATTGTTGGAGTTGGCGTACTGGTAGATCGGTCCGGGGGATCAGTAAAATTGAATAATAATCAATTTTGCGTTACAGAGCTGGAAGCGGTAAGCTATGGGGCAGATGAAGTGCCGAAAGAATTAGCTAATATTCCAGTTTTGAAACCAGGAAGCAGGAGTTTGAAATGAAACGAATAATAATATTAATAATGATTGGAACAATAATAATGACTAGTTGCGAAAAACAGCCGGATGTAGCGGTAATATCTACAAAATTTGGTGATATGGTATTAGAATTTTACCCCACCCTGGCGGAAAAGCATGTGGACAGCTTTATTGCCCACGCGAGAAATGGATATTTTAATGGGTCTACCTTTCACCGGGTAATCCCTGGATTTGTGATTCAGGGCGGGGATCCAAATTCGAAAGATGATGACCGATCCAATGATGGCATGGGTGGCAGTGCGGCAAAATTCTACGGTGAAGGGGAAGAAGAAAATCCTGAGACCTGGACGCTGCCGGCAGAATTTAATGATCGACTTCACGTTACCGGAACGCTTTCCATGGCTCGTTCCCAGGCGCCAAACAGTGCCGGTAGCCAGTTCTTTATTTGTGCAGGTCCAACGCCGCAGTTGGATAATAAATACACGGTTTTTGGTCAGGTAATCGAAGGACTTGATGTAATTCAAGATATCGTGAATGTGTCCCGTGATCGACGTGATAATCCCAAGGAAAAAGTGGAAATGACCGTTAAAATCATACCCCGTAGTGAAGCATTAGATAGCTAAGATGAGCAAACAGACCATTGGGTTGGCTCTTGGCGGAGGCGGTGCCCGTGGTGGAGCGCACATTGGGGCGCTGGAGGTACTGCATAATAGTAATATTTATCCAACCATGATTGCTGGTACCAGCGCCGGTTCAACTATTGGAGCCATGTATGCGGCCTCTCTGGATCCGGACTGGATGAAAAACCGGTTTAAGGAATTAATCAGCGATGGAAAAGTCGCCGCTTTAAAAGATATGCAGGTCGCAGGTGAACGGGAATCAAGTTCCATTTGGGGACAGGTTGCACAATTTTTCAAGGATCGTATTGAAATTGTTATGGCTATGAATAAACTAGCGCTTATGGATAGTAATAATATAAGAGAAATTATTGAATTCCTATTGCCGGTAAAAACATTTGCAGAATTACAGATCCCAATGATTATAACAGCCACTGATGTACACACAGGTCAGGCAGTGCTGCACGATTCAGGGGACTTGGTAGAGGCCGTGGTTCAGAGCAGCACTGTTCCGGGTATCTTTACACCCGCAAAAAAAGACGATATGTATTTGGTAGACGGCGGTGCAATAATGCCATTACCTGTTCCAGCCTTGAAAGGCAAAGTGGATTATATTCTGGCCATTGATATTTCCATAACAGAGCTCAATAAATTGGATCGCTACAACATGTATTCGATCATCACCCGTGCAGAGAGTATCCGCGGGATGCATTATACACGTACCCTGGCGGACCAAGCAGATTTTGTAATTCATCCAGATGTAGGTGACACACACTGGTCCCGATTTGATTTATTTGATCAATTGATTGATACCGGTAGGCAGGCTGCAGAGCACCAGATTGAGCTCTTGAAAACCGATCTGAACCGGCGCAGAAGCTGGGTATCCAAGTTCAAACAATGGGTTGGTCAAATGGGTTAGTTACAGTATTTTCCACGCTTGTAAAAAAAAATGGAACATTTCAGTTAGATTCTGATCTAACAAAAGTGGACTTGTTCCGCCCTTAGATGACAATGAGACAATATATTACTAAAAGTATTTTATTCTACTATTTGCTGCTGAGTGTAACCTACGGGCAATTTAAGACTCCAGTTACTGTGACGGCGGAAATAGCAGCAGGTGCAGTCCGCGCCGGTGAGGTGGCCATGGTTACTATACAAGCGGCTATGGATGACGAGTGGCATATTTATGCCTTGAAGAATGCTGGATCAGGCCCTGTTGCGACGCGGGTCAGTGTTAGCGGTGACCTGGTTACTGAACAGGGACAAGTTGAACACCGGGATCCTATTGAAAAGTTTGATGAAGGTTTTGGTGTCAAAACCAGGTTTTTCCAGGGAACCACTGAGTTCCGTGTCCCCGTACTGCTAAAAGATAGTGTTGCCGCTGGGCAGGGCATAGTAAACGCTTATATACTATATCAAGTTTGCAATGAATCACTATGCTATCCACCGGCTGAGGTAAATATTGCCGTACCATTGGTAATTGAGAGCGGTCCCCCGAGGGAAGAATATAAAAAATTTGTTTCTGTTTCTGCAGAAGTCAGTGATTACGGGGAAATCAACTTAGACCAGGCCATAGCTGCCGGGTTCTGGTCATTTGTGGCCTTGGCAATTTCCATGGGCTTTTTGGCCTTGCTAACACCCTGTGTATTTCCCATGATACCTATTACCGTATCCTTTTTCACTCATCAGGGTGAACTGGAAAATCGTAAACCCATTAATCAGGCTCTGGTTTATACGCTGGGTATTGTGGCAACATTTAGCATTCTGGGCATGATCCTGGCGGTTACCTTGGGAGCTAGTGGTGCTAACCAGTTGGCGGCCAATCCTTGGGTGAACCTGTTTATCGGTGCACTATTTGTTTATTTTGCATTGTCTCTTTTTGGTGCTTATGAGATCCAGTTACCAAAAGGTTTACGACAGTTTTCTCTTAACCAGGAAAAACGTGGCGGTTATGTGGGTACGTTATTTATGGCGGTCACATTTACCCTAACGTCATTTACCTGCACAGTGCAGTTTGTAGGCCTGTTGCTGGTTGCAGCTGCACAGGGGCAATGGTTCTGGCCCATACTAGGTATGATTGTTTTCAGTGCTGCGTTTGCCTTCCCGTTTTTTTTCCTGGCCCTGTTTCCCCAATACCTGGCAAAGATGCCCAAATCAGGGGGCTGGCTCAACGCTGTAAAAGTAGTCATGGGCTTCCTGGAAATGGCCGCTGCTTTTAAGTTTTTCAGCAATACCGATCTGGTCTGGGGCTGGGGTGTTTTCACCTTTAATTCTGTTCTTGCTATCTGGACAATGATCATGTTTTTTACGGGCATGTACTTACTGGGCAAAATCCAGCTACCACATGATTCCAAAGTTGAAACACTGGGTGTTCCAAGGATGATTCTCAGCTTATTTTTCCTGACCTTTGCCCTTTACATGGGTACTGGTCTTTTCGGTCGGCCGATCCATGGGTTGATATATTCCTATCTACCTCCACAGCTTGGACAGGAAATAGGTGCGGTAGAAGGAAAAGGTGAAACTGAAAAATTTTCCTGGTACTCTGAACTTGAGCCAGCACTTGCTGAAGCTAGAATTGTTCAGAAACCTGTTTTTATCGATTTTACCGGCTATACCTGTACAAATTGCCGCTGGATGGAAACCAATGTTTTTACTCTAAATGAGGTCCAGGCCAGGTTTAACGAATTTATCCTGGTCCATTTATATACTGATGGGGGCGAGAATTACAGGGAACACCAGAGATATGAGATTGACCGCTTTGGTACGGCTGCATTACCCTATTATGTTATATTAAGCCCAGAAGATGATGTGCTGGCGACGTTTCCCGGTATGACTAGAAACGTGGATGAATTCCTGGATTTTCTTGATAAAGGACTAGCCGGTTAGTTGGATTACTTAATGAAAAATTTTCAAACAGTTACAATTATATCCTGTCTGATACTATCAGTAGGCTGTGGGCAAAAAAATGAAAATAAAAGTTCTGCTGCCGAACAGAGCAAGGCTGTATCAGAAAAGGTGGCTAAGAATAACACCCCGCAGAAACCTACTGCCAGCCCAAACCGTCCGCCTGGATCAACTCCGGCTCCTGATTTTACCCTGGCCACAACCACTGGTGAACTAGTATCCATGAGTGACTTAAAGGGGAAGGTAATATTATTAAATTTCTGGGGTACATGGTGCGGCCCTTGCCGTATGGAATTACCAGATTTTATCAAACTGCATAATAAGTATAACAAAGATGGCCTAGAGATTGTTGGTATTACTATTAGACGCGGTGAATCCATTGAGGATGTGGCCAAATTCCAAGAACAATGGGGGCTGAACTATTTACTGCTCAATGATATAAACGGCAATGAGGTTTCAGAAGTTACCATGGCATATAGTCGGGCTATAGGACAGATGATCAATGGTATTCC
>CAYYXU010000118.1:0-2263 GCA_964475645.1 uncultured bacterium
GATAAGGTATTGCAACTAGGGTTCATTGCACAGGAAGTGAAACAGGTTAATGATGAGATGGGTCTTGAGAATAATATTGTATCAGTTGATGAAGACGGCTTCCACAGGATGGACTATCAGAAGATTGTTGTTCCCTTGGTAAAAGCGGTACAAGAGCAACAAGACCAGATAGAAAATCTTTTAAGGAAGTATGAAGAATTAGCCGCACAAAATCAGAAGCTATTGGATATGATGTCCAATTAAAGGACAGGATCCTATCATTATATCAATGAAGTAGTCTTTTGATATTATTAGGTATTTTATTATCTGACATTAAACCCCGCCAATTCGCGGGGTTTTTTGTTTGCGGATAAAATCTCCGCTTATTCCAGGTAGATGATAAGTATATTATAATATGATTAATATTCTTCCATTATGGTGAAAAATAATATACCAATCAAGGAAGCCTGTGTTGAATCAACTGATCAAGCTGTTAATGCAGAAAGAAATGGTGCTGATAGAATTGAATTATGCAGAAATTTGGATCAGGATGGTCTTACCCCTGAAATAGATGTTATAAAGAATACTATGAAATCTGTAAACATACCCGTAAAGGTGATGATCCGTCCAAGGCCAGGAAATTTTATCTATAGCCACAATGAAATTAAAACAATGGAACAGGATATTGATTTATGCAAAAAATTGAATGTACCTGAAGTAGTTATTGGAATATTAACTGGCAGTGGGAATATCGATACCATAATAACAAAACAGCTTGCATCTCAAGCGAACCCTATGGCTATAACTTTTCATAAAGCAATCGATCAAACCCAGGATATATTATATGAATTAGATCAATTATCTAAAATTCAGGAAATTTCTAGTATTCTCACTTCCGGTGGAAAGAAAACTGCAATTAAGGGCCAAAGCATGTTACGGAAAATGATTGATCAATATGGTAAGCGATTTACTATAATTGCGGCAGGTTCAGTAACTCATGAAAATTTTGATGAAATTCATGGACTAATTAATGCGCGAGAATATCACGGAAGAAATCTTATTGCATGAATCCCCGCCCAGGATACAACTCTACATACTTTCTATAGTATGTCTAACATTTTCTTTTTTTGTTTATTGTACTCTTTTTCTGTCAATATATCTTTTTGCTCAAGTTCATAGAGTTTTTCCAACTGGCTGACAGCTTCAGCAGAATTATCGACTTTATTTTTTGGGATTAATTCACCAATACGGTTCAATAATCTTTTTTTAACCTTTCCAAATTCCTTTTCTGTTATAACGCCACTTTCTTGCATCTCTTTCAGCTTCTCAATTTGCTCTATAATAAGATCTGCATCGGTTAGAACCATATTGGCTTGTTTTACTGTTGCCGGACGATAGTTCCAATAATAATCATAATTCCAATGATTATGATGCCATCTAGGGTAGGTATGGTAACGTAAAACTATTTTACTTTTGGAGTGGTGTTTCGAACGATGTTTTTTGCCTTTTCCATGTGCCTGTAAATTTGAAACGAAAGAAAAAAGTAATATTGCGCTAAATAATATTTTCAATTTCATGTTTCACTCCATTTCTTTGATCTTGTTTGTAATATTTGGACGCATGTTTATTAAGATAGTTAAATAATTATTTGCTATTTGTATATTTTATCTGATTGTATTTAACAGTGATAGAAGCGAAAGATATAATTATATTAAAAGTAAAACTGACAAGAGAGAGTAGGATATTGTACCCCGCCGAATCGCGGGGTTTTTTGTTTATAGATATTTAGGAGTGCTGTACATTTACTTAGCTTTATTATAATGCAGGCCTTAAGGAAATTGCTGTGAGACGTTTAATATTCTGTTTATTTGTTTTAATAGCTATATCGTTTGCAACTGTAACCGTAGATGGTTATGCCTACCTTGAAGACCAGAGTGACCATAGCGGCATTAATGTAATTTTTAAATCACGCTATACGGATACTGTAAGTGATTCCGTTACCACTGAGGAAAATGGCTATTTTACAATACGGGTAAAAACTAATAATTATTTTATTACATATGAAAAAGATGGATATTTCTCTGAGGACATAAAACCTCGTGGTACAATAGAACTTGATGCAAATACAACATTATCGTCCGTTACATTAATAAAATGGACCAAACTAATTAAGTTTGCTGATTTTATTGAAAATAAAGTAGTAGCTAATTTTCGAAAACTAAATTTCCCACAAAAACTATTAGAGAAAAGACTACTGGCTGACACCACCAGCCAGACACCACCA
>CAYYXU010000118.1:2363-5379 GCA_964475645.1 uncultured bacterium
GCTGTTTCAACAGGTGCGCCCGGGAAGACAGCTGAGGATACCCAGCAAACCATTACTACCAAATATCGATCACTTAGAAAGCCAATAGCCAAGACGAAAATGGATGCTATGATGCGGTCATTGCTGTTTCCCGGTCTGGGACAATTTTATGCTAATCAGAAATTGTGGGGTTACGGCTGGATGGCTGCAGAAATTATAGCGGGTGGATTGATAGTTATGAATTACAGCAATTATAAAACAGCTTATGACGATTACAATGATTATCATACTTCATACGATAATGCGACCGATCCTGTACTTATTGCCCATTACAAGACCCAGTCACAGAATAGCCATAATAATATAGAATCTGCTAGGGATGGTATGATAAACATGGCCGGAATTGCAGGGGTGGTATGGATTACTAATGCAGTACACGCTTATGTAACTGCCCCTTACATCGCCTATAATGAAATTCCTCTGCAGCTGGCTTATGACCAAAATACAGATCAATTCAAACTTTCAGTTTCCATTCCGTTGGATTAGATGATGAAGCACATTACCATGTTTATCTTATTGCTGCTAATGGCTTGCGAAAAAGCGCCCGAAGAAGCGTATGATAATCCCCTTGATATTGAATTCATAACAGAAGAAGGCATTGAAACACCCGCTTTAATGTTTTTTCCTGATGAGATCAATATTAATACAAATGAATTGTTTACTGTTAGTGTATATGCGCTGGATGTGCAAAATGTGGCCGGGGCCTATATAAATATTAATTATGACCAGGACAAACTATTGCTCATTGCCATTAACCCGGGTACCTTCTTTTCGGACTTACAGGATCCCCTTTATTTTTCTGAAACCCAGAATTCAGGAAAAATTGAACTGTACACAGTATTTTTTGGCGCCGATTCTTCGTCCGTATCGGGCACGGGCAGTTTTTTTAGTATTACCTTTGCCGCCTCAGCCAGTGGGGCATCCTCACTTACGTACGGCACCGACAGTGAGTTGGTTAACCCGGGCGACAACCAGATAGAAATCAAAGGCTTTGGTGAAGGGATGGTAAATGCGCATTAGCATCTTATTTCCGCTCTTATTTATCTTTGTTTTGGCTTCCCAGACATCACCCTCTACCGGTCTGATTGCCATCCCCGGAATGGAAATCATGGTATGATATCTATTGCTACATACAATTCGAAAGGTGCTGCTGAAATAGTATTATGAAAAAAATATTAACAAGCAGTTTAATGATGCTGTTGGCGATGAGCAGTAGCTTATTAGCACAAACTGCTACCGCACCATCCTTCGGTGATGGATCTTCAGGTAGTCCCTACCAAATATCCACCTTGAACCATCTCTACTGGATCACACAGAATTCAAGTGAATGGGACAAGTACTACATCCAAACTGCCAATATCGATGCTTTTTCTACGAGTAGTTGGGATAGTAATGAGGGCTTTTCACCCATCGGTAATAGTACCACCAATTTCACTGGTACTTATGATGGTGACGGGTATACAATAAACGGTTTAACAATCGCTCGCTCAACAACCCAACGTATTGGCCTGTTTGGGAAGATCAATGGTGCCGCCATCCAGGACTTGGGTGTGACGAATGTGAATATTTCGGGTTTTCACTATGTTGGCGCCTTAGTGGGCAGAAATAATAGTTCCACCATCAGTAATTGCTACAGCACTGGTAGTGTTACGGGAACTGGTAGCTATGTCGGCGGCTTGGTGGGATTGGTATATGGTACTTCCCCCATCAGTAATTGCTACAGCACTGCTAGCGTTACAGGAACTGGTCAGCGTGTAGGCGGCCTGGTGGGAGAGGCATATGGTACTTCCACCATCAGTAATTGCTACAGTACAGGTACAGTGACGGGCAATAATAGTTATGTCGGCGGCTTTGTAGGGCGCGTGAGATTTAATCCTACCGTGAGCAATTCCTTCTGGGATACCCAAACATCCGGGCAGGGTTCAAGTGCAGACGGCACGGGCAAAACCACAGCGGAAATGAAAACCGCTAGTACATTTTATGCTGCCAGTTGGGATTTTGAAGAAGACGGCAACGACAACGACAATGGAACCAACGGTGGCGCCAGCGGTAACGGCACCAACAATTACTGGGATATGGATCAGGGTGGCAATAACTATCCAGTTTTAAGCTGGCAGGATGGCGCTACTGTATTAGTAACAGATTTAACCGACCCCTCAGCACCTACCGCTTTGATTGCCACCCCCGGCAATACCCAAGTTGTTTTAACCTGGGCAGCCAACAGCGAGGGCGATTTGGCCAGTTACAAGGTTTACCGCGGCACTAGCGCTAGCCCTACAACATTATCAAGCTCAATTACAGCCGGAACCGAAACATCCACTGAAGAAAGCCTCACCAACGGCACACTGTATTATTTTAATATTTCGGCATTAGATAATGTCGGGAATGAAAGTAGTGTTACCAGTGATGTGAGCAGTTTGTCTCATAATCCATCTGGTGATTATAGTTTGAGTTTTGATGGTGTTAGTGATTATGTGAATGTGAACGCGGTTGCAAACGAAATGTCTAGTGTTACCGATTGGGCAGTTTCATTTTGGGTAAATCCTAATTTGAATTCATTTCCTGAAGCGGAAGGTGATGCTGTTGGCGTGAATACGAGTAGCGGTGGAAATATAGTGTTAGTGGGGATGAAAAAAATTGGCGGCTTTCCTACTATTTATGATGGCGCTAGTAGTGATACTGAAATCGTAGGAAGTACAGGTGTGAGCAGTAGCAGTTGGAACCATATTGTCTATTCTCGTTCAGGAAGTACAGGATCATTATATTTAAACGGAGTTTCCCAGGGCACCCATATTCCAAATTATACTTTTTCCAGTTCGGATAAATGGACCTTTGGGGGAGAATATGATGATAACACCATTACAAACGAATATGCTGGCTTTTTGGATGAGGTGGCTGTTTGGAATGACGACCTAACAGCTGAGGAAATAACAGCCCTCTATAATTCCGGCATGCCACTTGATGCATCATCTAATTC
>CAYYXU010000119.1:0-5290 GCA_964475645.1 uncultured bacterium
TAAACTCATTTTTCAGATTGTTCTCTTTGGAACTTTTATTGAAACTGGGGTTGGTGTAATCCATGGGTTTAATGAAAGAATAGCATCTGTCTATACGGCATTATCCAACCAATGGAGATCTGCTATCGGAATAATACTTTTGATTGTTTCAATATTTATTGCCAATGCAGTCGGCCTTGTAGGACTGATTGCCAAGGGGTATGGTGGATTGACTTGGGCTTACTGGATTATATTTGTTATCCCTGTTTTAACTATTGGCGTTTGGAAAATATTAAAGCCACCCATAAAGAATTAAGGGGATTAGGGGGCTGTAAATGAACATATTGTTATGTTATTATTTGTAAATTCGACTAATCTTAGGAGTTAAACATGTTAAGTATGATTTTAGAAACTCTATTTAGTATAACACTTTTGATCAGCGGTGGTCATTTAGTAAGCACTAATTTCAAATTGCATCATTATAGTGATTCGGATTATAAAGAAATTTTTTATCTAAAAAATAAAAAGTCAATTACAAAACATTGTACAAAACATTCAGAATTAGAAAATATTAAAAAAATGAGAACGTGTCATAATGATCAAAATAGAACAATTTATAAAGTAACAAAAAATGATGATAAAGAAATTCTAGAAGGAACGTTGAAAGAGGGAAAATCTTAACGTATTTGATAACAAATCGATTTATCAAAAGCCCCGCAAAGTAGCGGGGTTCTTTGTATCTAGACATTTAGGACTGGCGTTACGTATTTTTAATGTTTAAATGAAAAAGGAGAAGTGATGAAGACATTTCATAAAGAACTATGGTTTAATATTCCCGAACGAATGGGATTTATCAATATTACATCTGATGTAAAAACTGCTGTTAATGAAAGCGGAATCCGGGATGGGTTATGTTTGGTCAATGCCATGCATATTACAGCATCCGTATTCATCAATGATGATGAATCGGGGCTACATGAGGATTACAAGCGCTGGTTAGAAGAAATTGCGCCTTTTGATCCAAGCCCGGAAAAATATCATCATAACAGAACCGGAGAAGACAATGGAGATGCTCATCATAAACGGCAGATTATGGGCAGAGAGGTGGTGGTGGCTGTAACCGACGGAAATCTGCATTTTGGGACATGGGAACGAATCTTTTATGGTGAATTTGATGGGATGAGAGATAAGCGGGTATTGGTTAAAATCATTGGTGAATGATATGCTTTTCAGATAATAACTAAATACTATTGCTACATCAATATTAGTTAATCAATCTATTTTAAAAGCAAAAACCATGCCCAGTAGAGGGGCTTTTTATTTCTAGAATGATGATTAGTTACTTTGTTTTAAAAAGATTGGAAATATGGTAGAGTATAAAAACAGTCAAAATTGCAGAACCAGTGGTTGTTAGTTCATCATAAGAAATCCCATATATCACTGAATCAATAAACACAAATAAGAAAAGTGTGCCAAAAATGATAAGCATGCTTTTAAAGTATTTATTATCTAAAAGCTGTTGAATTTCTGCTTTTCTCTGTTGTTTCATCCTGGTTGAATATAAGTGTTTTTAAATCAATAAATGATAAAACCAAATAGGGTTTGTACTGTTTTCCATTAATAATTAGGATCGCGTTATCCTCCCTTTAGTTGAAATATTCATATTTTTTATTTTAACAATACTTGGTAGTACAGTATTCGTAGAACAGACAGGGTTTTTGTTTATAGACATTTCTTTGTACTTTGTAAATGTACCTTAGTAAGGACACCAACATGAAAAAACTATATGACAAGTTCATGGATCTCAATATCAAATCTGCAAGAGCAAAGGCAGAGAATAGAGGCTTGAGTTTCAACGAGGAAAATTTTATTAAAAAACAAGAAGCAGTATTACCAATATTGTTATTTTATGGGTTAACTATGCTACTGGGTTTTATACTTCCAGACGTATTCACTTTAGTGCCTTCCTGGATATTTTTTGTTATATTATTTGGTCTCATCATAAGAGGGGTAAACCATTACTTTGGTTGGATACGGATAGAAAAATAAAGGAACTATAAAAGCACCAAACCCTAGCCAGTAGCGGGTTTTTTTAGATGAATATTAAATCTCAGGGTGATAATGTTTATCAAAACTGAGAATAATAAATTATTATGTAAAAATATCTAGTGATAAAGGATAAAAAATGAATATCGATTGCAGAATAATATTACCAGGATTCCTTTTTGTTTCCCTGGCTTTTTCAGGTGGATTAACTAAAGATGAAAAGAAAATACAATTATATGTTGAAAAACATACAGAAGAAGCGATAGGGTTACTTGAAAAAGTTGTGAATATCAATAGTGGAACGCTCAATATTGAAGGAAATAAAACTGTTGGGAAAGTATTTCAGGCCGAACTCGATAAGCTTGGGTTTAATACATACTGGGTGACTTACCCTAAAACTATCAAGCGTTCCGGGCATCTTTTTGCGGAAATGCGCGGTGGTAAGGGAAAAAAAATCGTTATGGTTGGTCATTTGGATACGGTGTTTGAGCCTGATTCTCCATTCCAAAAATTTACAAGGGATGGAAATACTGCTTATGGACCAGGTGTCGCTGATATGAAAGGTGGTGATGTATCCATGATCTATGCTATGAAAGCACTGGATAACATAGGCGTATTGGAAGACCTAAATCTGACACTTGTATTTATAGGCGACGAAGAAAAAACAGGTGGCCCCCCATCAATTGTCCGCAAAGAATTAATCGAAGCAGGGAAGTGGGCCAATATTGGACTGGGATTCGAAGGGGCACATGGCATGAATACGGGAACTGTTGCCAGACGCAGTTCATCCTCATGGATCCTGACAACCACAGGCATTCAAGGACATTCTTCTCAAATTTTTAAAGAAAAGTTGGGATATGGCGCCATATTTGAAGCAACTCGAATTGTGAATGCTTTTCGTGAAGAATTGGTAGGAGAGGAATATCTATCGTTTAATCCTGGAACTATTGTTGGTGGTACTGATGTAGATTATGATCCTGTAACTTCGCGTGGTACAACTTTTGGTAAAACAAATGTTGTGTCTCAATCCGTAACAGTTCACGGTGGCATTCGGACTATATCAACAGAACAATTGGACAAGGCCATGGCAAACATGAAGGATATCGTGTCTCAAAATTTACCCGGCACAACTGCAAAGATTAAATTCAAAACCAGTTACCCGCCAATGGCCCCAACAAAGGCAAATTATGCACTGCTGGATAAATTTGAATCTGTAAATGTGGACCTTGGATACGGTCAATTGGAACCTCTTGACCCTGGAAAACGCGGTGCAGCAGATATTTCTTTTGTGGCCCCTCATGTAGATGCTTCTTTAGCTGGGATGGGTCCGGATGGATTTGGAGAACACTCGGACAAAGAAGAATTGGATTTGACATCATTTCCGAAAACAACTGCGCGGGCAGCCATATTGATTTATCGATTAACACGTTAAATATTTAAGAATTAGATTTTTTGATTAGTAAACACCAAGCGATCACAAGTAGCGTAGTTTATTGTTTACAGGGGTGGTGTTAGGTATAAAATATGAAATGTTTATCCTGTTCACATAGTTGGAAAAGAACTAAGCTGTCTGAGTACGTATCTTTACTGTCATCCTGCCCAAACTGTGGCAGCCGCTTTTTAGCAAGGAATGATTTTATACTTTCTATTGTAAGTGTTTTGAAAAAGGTTTTTTATAGAACGAAGTGAAATTCCTCTAGTTTAGCTTTTTTTCAAAAAAAAGACCTTTTCGTTTAGAGGACGCGGTCTCTTCAAACCCCAATTTATTATACAATTTTATTGCGGGTTTATTTTTTGGCACTACCCGTAAAGTCATAATTTCCATTTTTTCGGACCGCCCCAACGACTCTAGGTGGCGGACCATCTTTTCTGCCAAACCCCGCTGACGATATTCCGGATCAATAAAAATATGATACGCATGTGCTCTTTTAGAGTCAGGTATAATTCTAAGGCTTCCCATTCCTATTATCCAATCCTCAGATTTCATCACAAAACTATGAATTTCCTGTTCTTTATAGAATAGAGTGACCCATTTCTTAAAATTGAATGGATAGGACATATTTGGACTTGTCAAGTTTAGTTCTTTAGGGTCTTTAAACCAGTTTTTAAGCACTGTCTCAAGAATTCGAGCATCCTTTTTGTTCTGATAACTGATATTTTTGATTGTAATGGACATGGGTCTTACCTGATAATTTTCTCAGTTTATCTATCAAATATATAACCAATAAAAACCTCTTTCTACCTATGTATAATTATCAAGCCCCGGTAGTTTTTCATTTGTAGACATTTAGGTTTGGTCCGGTGTAATATTACCTATATGAAGAAATTCCAAATTGTATTAATAGTTATACCACTTTTGTATTGGGCTGGATGTGGAGATGACGATAATGGAGATAATGAAGGTAATCCTGTTATTTCTGGTCGTACAATATATATTGTCGGCAGTGATGGCGGTGGTGCTTGCTACTGGGTAAATGGATCCAGGGTCGAACTTCCTGGTGGAGCCTGGGCAACAGATATAGTTGTTGTTGACGGTACGGTATATGCTTCTGGGCAAGGGGATGCATACGAAGCCTGTTATTGGATTAATCAAGAGATATATGAACTTCCAGGCAATGGAGGAGAGGCTGAAGCAATTGCTGTGGATGGTGATGATGTGTATGTTGCCGGCTGGTTTAATAATGGATCCTGTTATTGGAAAAATGGGGAACGGATCAACCTGACTACCAATGGAGACTCGCAGGCATTCGCAATTGGGGTTCGTAACAATGGTTCTGTATACATTGGCGGTTATTACATGAACAATCATCATTATGTTATTCCGTGTTTTTGGAAAGATGGCAATAATAGATCGAACCTTCCTGTACCCAGCGGTGGCGATGGGGAAGTCTATGATATTACCTTTGATGAGGCTGGCACTATGAGGTATTACGCTGGCTATACAATGAAACCGGGAGGTTTTGCTGGATATGTACCTAAGGCCGCTCGTTGGCGTCATACAGTTAGAACAGACTTACCCAACGGAACTTCGAGCATAGATCTTTATGGAACGGGTTCTTATGGTATTACAATCGATGGCGAGGATATTTATGTTGCTGGATACACGGATTGGATTGGAGACTACGATGATGATTATACTGGGGGTACATTTCCTCGTTACTGGAAAAACAATAAAGCTCATGACCTTGAAGGAGGCCCACATGATGGGAATTTTGGAACAGGTCAGGCTAATGATATTCGAGTTGCTGATGGGAATGTTGTTGTG
>CAYYXU010000120.1:0-5182 GCA_964475645.1 uncultured bacterium
GAATTACGTTGGAATTATCCTGGTATTTTCGATGCAAATACTCCGGTATGGTCAATGCATCATATTTTTCCGTTTCTTTACGCAATCTTTCAGCAATCAGATACCAGGAAGCAATAATCCCTAAGGTTATGCCTATTACTGTCCAGGCTTCACCTAAACCAACAGAAATTGCTGCGCCAGGCAAGGCCAACAGTAACCACGCTGATTCACCGGAAGATCTCTCAGAAAATGCGGTTACCCAAGGGCCAAGCTTCCTGCCTGCTAATAAATAATCTTCTTGTGATTTATTGAATGCCATGGTTTTATAACCTACTCCAATAAGAAAAACCAGGTATAGAACAAATATGATACCAACTATATCCATTTCAAATCCATGCAGCTATGATCCCAAGTAATAAACAATAAACACCAAACCAGTAGAATTTTCCTGTTTTCAATAAATTAAGCAACCATTTCAGAGCTATCAAACCCACAAGAAACGATGATAGCAGACCTACGGCCATTACATTCATGCCAATGGATATCTCATCAATATCTATTGCTGTTAGAAATCCTGCGCCTGCGATAGCTGGTATAGCAAGCAAAAATGAAAATCTAGCTGCTTCTTCAGAAGATAACCCCATCATTAATCCTGTGCAGATTGTAGCGCCAGAGCGCGATATTCCAGGAATGATGGCTAACGCTTGGGCCATACCAATGCAAAATCCTTTTACTAAAGTCAAATCCGATTTCTTGTTCAAAAACCATTTTGAAAAAATGAGTATAATTCCCGTTATAATCAATGCCAATGCTACAGAATGTGCATTATCAAACATTAAAGCAACTTGATCTTTTAATGATAATCCTACTATTATTGCAGGCGTTGTCCCCAATGCCAAGTTGAAGATATATCTTCTAACGTGAGGATCATTGATTCCACCAAATAATCTATGAATATCGGGCCAGAATACTACTAGAATACTCATCAGTGTTCCAATATGTAGAATTACCTCAAAGGCATTACCCGGAACATTAATACCTAATAATTTCTGCCCAAGCACCAAATGCCCTGAACTACTTACAGGTAGAAATTCTGTTATTCCCTGTAAGATGCCTAAAATGAGTGCATCTAGAAAATTCATTCTGTGAATTTATAAGGTATAACCAATAAATCGAATAGTTGGATTAAGTCAATCCAATAACACCGATCATCCGGCCAGCTTTAGCGCCACTGCGCCGATAAGAATAATATTTATCTGAATTGCATTTTGTGCACTCATCGGATGATAAAATATTTTTTTCCAAAACTTGACTATCTATTAGCTGGTAAGTGGCAACTTGTTGCAAGTCTAAGAATGAACGATCTCGATTACCATTCATTAAGCAATCAATTGGAAATTTTTTAGATACCTCTGGACCAATCTCAAAACAACATTGACGAATCGAAGGTCCTATGAATGCAATAATGCCCTTCCTGCTACCACCTTTTTGGACTATTCTATTGACTGTATTAGGAATAATTCTTTTTTCAATACCACGCCAGCCTGCATGCACCAACCCAATTATACCATGTAGTGGATCCGCTAGGAATAACGGAATACAGTCCGCAACTTGAATGGATAATACAATTGAATTAGAATTGCTTATTAGTGCATCTGTTGCCGCAATTTCACCAGGTTTATAGACAAATTTTATTTCCGCAGAATGTACCTGTTTTGGATTTACAATATGATTCGGGTTCAGACCGATTATGGTGGATAGTCCCCGTCTATCATCTAGTTTCTTATGGTTAAATGACCGTAGGGAAAATGCTGCTCGAATTCTATCGGATCTGAATAGATCTGATAAATCCAAGTATGATTCTAATTGCATCTATAATGATGTATTATGGTGCGATACCTTGCAATGATAAATACGAATCCTCTTTGAAAAAACCAGTCTTAGTAATCTGTTCATCCCTATAGTGAAGAACTTGTAAGGCCGTATTCAAATTTGGATTGGCATTAGAAAATGATACAATTTTCGTATCGCCATGAAATTCATACAGATTAGAAAGCCGTTGAGAAATTGATACCCGTCCATTATCCTGGTTATTGAAAATGTTATGCAGCAATTTTGTGCATTCAAATGCCTGTTGGAATATTTCATCCTTCATATTTACTGAATAGCTACCAGTAATTATGGCTAGTCCGTTCATATGGGGACCAATATTTCTACGGTTCAAAACATCCAAATCCTGCCAACTTTCATTGCCTATAACCTGAGTGTTAAAATGATACATAGGGAATTGAGTACCAATGTAGGCTAGGTGTTCCGGATGTACTGGTAGATACAATGCTTGGATAGTATTTAAATCTATCTCTGCTGAATCATTTTCTGTTAATATTTCCTCATCTTCATCTTCAGGAATATTAAATAAATCATCATCAGACAGTTCGAAAAGAAAATCTAGACTATCAAATTCTATGCCTAGGTATTCATCAAAACTTTCTTCTTTTTTCACCAGGTTGAAGGCCACTTTTCGTAAACTTTTAAACTGTCGTTTCAAATCCGTTGGTATACCTGAATACCATTCTATAGCTACTATTTTCTTATCCAGAAGCTTGGCTTCATTTACAAAAGCATCAGCCAATGCATGACCGAATTTATCTGCAGGTGCTAAAACAGCTAAACTATCCAATTTGAGTGTATTCGCTACATAGCGTGCGGCTATCTTTCCCCGCATTTTCAGATTAGAGTTCAACTGGTAAATATTTCTCCCAAGCGAGGTTAAACCATCTTGAGTAGAACTTGGTACAAGCAAGGGTATATTTTTACCCTGCACAGTATTAGCTGCTACCAATGCATTAGTTGTACTGATAGGACCAATAATTGCTTTTACAGCGGGATTGCCCTCCAAAGCATTTACGGAACGAATGGTTTCAATTTCACTACTGCGATTGTCCTTGATTATTAATGCAATTTTTTGATCCTGGTCATTAATTGATTGTATCGCTTTATACATACCGCGAAGGAAAGAATTCCCAGCACTCATGTTATCCCCTGTCAATGGCAGAATAACACCAACTGTGACTGTTGTCGTTGGTGGTTCATATGATGCTCGAAGTAATTTTTCGTATAAATCGTAATATACTACGGGCACTTTTTCTGGATGTAATGCGTAAAGTGTTAGGGCGCATTTATCTGGGTACCCTGAAGCGATATCATTGTAAGCATTAGCTAAGGTACAAATGGTTCTCTGGTCAGTGACTGTTTCAACCATTAGTAATTCGGTAATTATTTCAGGTGCAATATTCAATTGAATTGTTTGGAGGATACGTTCATCAATTAGAGTAAGGAATTCATCATCATTAGCCAAAGTTCGAGCCCTGATATACATACGAAAGGCAGAACCAAAATTTCCTTCATCAATAAATATATCACCAAACTTCAGAAATACATCTTTAATATGTTGGTCTGCAGGAAAGGATTGCAAGAATTCACGTCCAATTTCTTTTGTCTTATCAATTTTTCTAAGAGCATAGGTTGTTTTAAGTAATAGTATTCTTGCGGTCGCTTCGTAAGCACCTAATGGTTTTTCCAAAAGCTTACTTAGGATAGTTTCTGTGGTTGCAAAACGATCTTCATTAAAGTGGTCTACAGCCATATCTAATTGTTTTTGAATCAAACGTGATTGAAACCAGTTTTGGCTAAAAACAGGTACTATAAAGAAAAGAAAAAATATGATATTCTTCATCAATTTTTTCTATAGTATCAGGTCGATTTTCAGAAAGTGGAAAATCTTGCGGATCTTAAATACTTTCATTATCGGTGAATGTTATTTTTTTTTCCATTATTCCAAACCATTATTTAATCAATGATAGAAAATACATAATGAGAAAGTGAAACACCATCAAAATGGATGACTACACACAATAATACATACTTATCTTAAACGAAAAGGTTTCAAAATATACAGCGTAAGATTAAAAAATTGTGACGGGTTTTATTTAAAAGTGGGAAAGGTTAAGAGTGAGTGAGTTGTCCCCACTCACTCTTACGATAAATACCCTCCCCAAAATTGTAATAAAAGACATAACATTTATCATGTAAAGCAAGATTTTCGTATACGTTCTGGGTCAAATGAAGTTTGCTTAGCTCATACCTTGGTAATTTATTATGCTTGAAAAAGAAGAAATCATCATCATACAAATTCTCCCTGTAATTCAAGACATCCGAAATGATTATCAGTTTAAATCTATTCTGTACGATTGATTTTGAATCATGATCAATCTTGTTTTGCTCACCAATCTTTTTATCAGAATTATATAGATAACTCAGTTTTAAATGCAGATCACGAATCTTCTTTTTAAAATTTGGTTTAAAATCACATAAAAACATTTGTGATAGTTTGCCATATATTTTAATTGATTCAAATGATCTAGGTCACATTTAAAACCTTTTTGTAATCGTTTAGTTAGGGCAGAAATTAGAATTCTTTTACTTCTTTAATTGTACCATCCGCATTGTAGTAAGTCCATTTACCATCATAACTACCCCAAAAATCAGTATTTCCTTCCGACTCAATCTTTCCAATGAATTTACCATCTTTCCACTCACCTATATACTTTATACCATTAGGATGAGTGTATATACCCTGGCCATTGTATTCATCATCTTTCCATTCGCCTTTCCATTCTTCTCCATCAGCGTATTTAATTGTGCCCTGACCATTCCTTTTCCCATTACTAAACTGACCTATATACTTTGAACCATCAGCGTGATTAATTGTACCTCGACCATTTAATTTCTTACCATCTTTCCACTCACCTACCCATTGTCCTCCATCAGAATATTTAATAGTACCAAAGCCATTTAATCGCTGGTCTTCTTGCCATTCACCTTTCCATTGCTCTCCATCAGTATAGGTTAATGTACCTTGGCCTTTGAATTCATCATCTTTCCACTCACCTACATACGTTGTGCCATCTAGATAAAGGTATGTTCCCTGACCAGTCCTCTTACCATCTTTGTAATCACCTACATACCTTGTACCATCAGCATATTTGATTGTACCCTGTCCATTATATTCACCATCTTTCCACTCACCTACATACGTTGTGCCATCTAGATAAAGGTATGTTCCCTGACCAGTCCTCTTACCATCTTTGTAATCACCTACATACCTTGTACCATCAGCGTGATTAATTGTACCTTGTCCATT
>CAYYXU010000121.1:0-5152 GCA_964475645.1 uncultured bacterium
TTTTATATCACAACTCCTATTTACTATGTGAATGATAAACCGCATATCGGTCATGCTTATACAACAATATTGGCTGATGTACTAGCACGTTTTCATCGAAATCTAGGATATGATACGTTTTTTCTAACTGGTTTGGATGAACATGGACAAAAAGTGCAACAGGCTGCGGCAGAACGTAATGTAAACCCCCAGCAGCATTGTGACGAAATGGCACCGCAATTCCTTGAATTATGGGAGGAATTGCATATCTCTAATGATGACTTCATACGCACTACAGAGCCAAGACATAAGCAAATAGTCCAGAAATTTTTGCAGCAGGTTTTCGATAAAGGCGATATTTATAAGGATGAATACAAAGGATTATACTCTGTATCTGAAGAGAGATTTATTACTGAGAAGGAAGCGGAAAGTGGACAGTTTCATGATATTAAGGAATTACAGGAAAAAAATTATTTTTTCAAAATGAGCGATTTTCAAGATCAGCTTATTAATTACATTGAAGAACATGATACATTTATTCAACCAAATCATCGTAAAAATGAAATTCTTGGTTTTTTAAGACAACCCTTAAGTGATTTATGTATTTCACGACCAAAATCTCGGTTGAATTGGGGTATTGAACTGCCATTTGATGGAGATTATGTAACCTATGTGTGGTTTGATGCTTTGATTAATTATATAACCGTAACAGGATATTTTACTGATGAATCTTCTTTTAAGAAATGGTGGCCAGCAAATTACCATTTGATCGGTAAAGATATTTTAACGACCCATGCTGTTTATTGGCCCACAATGCTCATGTCAGCAGGACTCCCATTACCAAAATCCATTTTTGCACATGGATGGTGGCTTAGCGATGAATCAAAAATGAGTAAATCAGTTGGTAATGTAATAAATCCTCTTGATTTGATTGAAAAGTACGGAGTTGACCCTGTCCGTTATTATTTAATGCGGGAGATGGTATTGGGTCAAGATGCAAATTTTACGCTGGATTCTTTTATTAAACGTTACAATAGTGATCTAGCAAATGATTTTGGGAATTTATTAAATCGTATATCTACCCTTATACATAAGAATTATGGCGGTATAATTCCTCATTCAAAAGATCTTACCTTGGATGAAAAAAATATAAAAGATGCTGCTGTTAAATTAGTTAATGAAATGGATGGAAAGATAATGAATATGAAAATTAATGAAGCTATTGAAGACATAATGCAATTTATCAGACGGATAAATAAGTACATGGAAGAACAAGCGCCCTGGAAAATGGTGAAGGAAAATAAAGATGCCGCTGGACGAATATTATATACAGCTGGCGAATCACTACGGATTAGCGCTTCACTCCTTTCTCCTGTAATGCCAAATAGAACATCCATTTTGTTTGAAGCTTTAAATGCAGGAGAATCAACAGAATGGGGAGGCCTTAAATCGGGAAATAAAATTCGAGATCACCAGCCTCTTTTCCCACGCATACAGACCTAACTTATCAAATTGTAAAAATGTTAACTGACACCCATTGCCACCTATATTATGATGAAATTAAAAAAGACATAACCAATGTCTTAAATCGTGCTGAAAAGTTAGGCGTTAACCGATTTATTTGTGTCGGTACGAATATGGAAGATTCCTTGAAGTGCTTTGATTTGGCCGAAAAATATGACAATATTTTTGCTTCAGCTGGTATTCATCCACATGATTCTAAGAATGCACCTCCAGATTTTCTTGATCAAATCAAAAAATTCATGAAATCCAGTAAAATGGTAGCTATTGGTGAGATGGGTTTAGACTATTACAGGAATATATCATTTCCTGATATCCAAAATTCAATATTTCGTGAACAAATGCAGCTCGCACAGGATCTGAAAAAGCCGATTATTTTCCATAATCGGAATGCTGATATAGATGTAATTAAAGTATTATCTGATTTTCCTGATGTGATTGGTGTGGCGCATTGTTTTTCTTCTAATATTTCAACAGCAAAGACATTATTAAACATGGGTTATTATATTTCTTTTTCTGGAAACTTAACCTTTAAAAATAGCAACCTACCGGAAGTTGCCAAGTACTTACCGCTGGATAGAATACTGGTTGAAACCGATTCTCCATATTTAAGCCCTGTGCCGTACCGTGGAAAAAGAAATGAACCTGGACGTACTAGGTATGTAGCCGAAAAATTAGCCGAAATACTTCAAGTACCTTTGGAATTGGTTGCGAGCAAGACAACAGAAAACGCAAGTCGGTTATTTCATATTTAATGGACCACCATTTTAGAAAAAAGTGGGGTCAGAATTTTTTGGTCGATAAAAACCTACTGGATAAAATTGTATCAACAGTAAATCCGCAGGCAAATGATCATATCCTTGAAATAGGCCCTGGTGAAGGTGTTTTAAGCGAGAGGATATTACCCCAAGTAAAGGAAATGTTGGCTGTTGAAATTGATCCCTTACTTGTGGATCAATTAAATAAACAAAAAAATTTAAATGAGTTAAATGTTATTCAAGGTGATATCTTACTTAATAATATTAGAGATTTACCCATAACGAATCCTGTCAGAGTAATCGGTAATATTCCCTATAATATTACATCACCTATAATTTTCTGGTTGATCGAGCAACTGGATTACTGGGATGATGCTTTTGTGATGACACAAAAGGAAGTTGCACAACGCCTTACAGCGAAAGTATGTACGAAAGCATATGGCCGGTTAACCGTAGTTGTTGGTGCTTATTTGAATGTCGATTATATGTTTACTATACCGCCAAATGTATTCATTCCTAAACCTAAGGTGGATTCTGCATTTATCTGTCTAACCAAAAAGAAACAACCACTCATTGAAGATGACAATTACATTAAATTTAATAAGATTGTTACAGCTGCTTTTAACCAGCGTCGCAAGATGCTGCGAAATTCTATGAAAAGTTGGGAATTTTCAAAGTTAATTAAAGAAAAAATCGATTTTTCTCGTCGACCTGAAAGTCTTTCTATTGAAGAATTTTCCTTATTGGTAAAGTGAAATACTATTCTTAACAGGTTACTTGGGTCATATATATGATATAGTGTAAGTTTGTTGGCTTTACTAGAAAATAACACAGGGGTGTAAATGGCAAAAACAGGAAGAACTGTAAATGAATCGAATCGTAGCTTAAGTCGATATCTTGAGGAAATCGGTGATTTTGAACCACTTAATCCAGATCGTGAAGTAGAACTTGCGATAAAGATAAAACAAGATAATCATAGTGCGCTTGAGGAATTAGTGAAAGCTAATCTAAGGTTTGTGGTATCAGTCGCAAAAGATTATCAAGGACAAGGGTTGCCTTTGACGGACTTGATCAATGAAGGTAATTTAGGATTAATTAAGGCAGCAGGACGATTTGATGAAACACGTGGTTTTAAATTTATTTCATATGCTGTTTGGTGGATTAGACAATCGATCCTGCAAGCACTGGCAGAACATTCACGTATTGTTCGGTTACCGTTGAATCGTGTTGGTACGATTAGCAAGATCACAAAAACAGCTGAAAAATTGGAAGCTGAAATCGAACGTTCGCCTAACGAGAAAGAAATTGGACGTCAATTGAATATGACATCGGATGAAGTGATTGATGCAATGCGAATATCGCGTCGACATCAATCACTTAATGCACCATTTAGGGATGGTGATAAAAATTCACTTATTGATATCATCAAGGATGATAATCAAATCGAACCAGATGCTCCACTAATGAATGATTCGCTTAAGGATGAGATCCGCAATTCTCTGGAGACACTTAAGGACAGAGAGAAAATGGTCATCAAGATGTATTTTGGTATTGAACGTGATTATGCGCTCACTTTGAATGAGATTGGTGAGGAGTTTAATCTTACCCGTGAACGCGTAAGACAGATTAAGGAAAAGGCGATTCGGCGTCTTCGTCATCGTTCTCGCAGTAAGACATTAAGAAATTATTTAGGCTAATAATCTTAGGGAGGTGAGAATAAATGGTTGAGGTAACTGTTAGAGAAGGCGAGCCTTTGGAACGTGCTTTACGACGGTTTAAGAAGAAATGGGAGCGCGCAGGAATTTTACGTGATGTTAGACAAAAATCATATTACGTAAAGCCCAGTGAAAGGAAACGGGCTGAGCGTAAAAAAGCAGCTAGAAGAATGACGAGAATATCGCGCTACTAGTTTTCATAATAAATTATGGAAGTGTTTGAAAAGGTTCGGGTCTTAAACCCGAACCTTTTTTATTTTTTGCCATGTTGATTCGTAGTATATCCGGTGTTCGAGGTCTGGTAAAAACAGACTTATTACCTGAAACCTGCGCTGCTTACGCAGCTGCAGTTCATACAATGGTCCCTGATGGTGTTATTATGATCGGAAGAGATTCTAGACCATCAGGAGAACATTTATCAGATGCAATGGTGGAAATACTCCTGAGTTATGGGAGAGATGTCATTTCATTAGGTATTGTGCCAACACCTACGGTGCAGTTTATGGTAGAGAGAACTGACGCTGTTGCAGGTGTTGTAATCACTGCTAGTCATAATCCTATTCAATGGAATGGGTTAAAATTTATCCGCGGTGATGGTACATTTTTCCGACCTGATGAATGTGATAGCTTATTCTCTACAGTAGATGAAGATATTGAAATGCCAAATCCTGATATTGAGCACGGTACAACCTTTATGGATGTTAATGCTGTCCAGAAGCATATTATCCAAGTGGTAAGCCTACGCAGTGTCAATATAAATATAATACGTAAGAAAAATTTCAAGGTAGTGATAGATGCTGTAAATGGCGCTGGTTATGATGCAGTACCAAGATTGCTTGAATCATTTAATTGTGAAGTTATCCGTATAAATTGTGAACCAAACGGTGAATTCACAAGAGGTACAGAACCATTACCAGAAAATCTAGAGATGCTTAGCACGGCGGTTGTTAGAAATAATGCCGATGTTGGATTCGCTGTGGATCCAGACGCTGATCGTTTAGCAGTCGTATCTGAGGATGGAAAACCATTAAGTGATGAATATACTTTGGCTATAGCAGGTGATGGCTATATTAGGCAAAAAAACACACAAGAAACCTTCGTTATAAATCTATCTACATCTATGGTACTAGAAAAAATAGCTGCAAGATATAATTGTAGTGTTGAACGAACCCCGGTAGG
>CAYYXU010000122.1:0-5066 GCA_964475645.1 uncultured bacterium
AAAGAAACCTTTACAACTGGTAAGTCTCTAAAAACAATTATTTGCGAAATACTGGCTTGCTTTTTTGGGAATGGTTCATCAGAAGTATATAGGTCTGTATTGCGCTTAAATGGTACAGTAGTTTCACCTCGCGCATGATCCCATGTCTGGTGTGGTACAATATCAATATTTTCAAAAATTTCCGAAGATTGAATATTGACCTTAATATTATAAGATTTATTTGGTGCAACCTGGTAAAATGTTGTAACCGTAGGTAAAACAGGTTCACCTTCTTCTGCATTTAACCCTCCAAAAGGGATTGTTGGTTTCTTAAAGGTCTGACCGTTAATCATGACATCCTGAAGTTCGTAGTCCATTAATATATAGTTTATTTTTTCATCGTTGCCATGAGCGGCAAACCCACTACGAAGTCGCTTCAATTCATCTTCGGCAAAACACAAAACCAATAAGCTGGACACTATAACAATTATTTTGGATTTGGATCTCATTTGAACCTTTGTAATACCGTTATACCATAATCAATTGATCTACTAATGTAGTAGAATATTCACTAACAATAAAGATGCTAATTGCGCTAAACACAAGGTAGGGAGCAAAAGGTAACGGCCTGTCCCTATCCAGCCCTTTCACCATGGAAATTATTATCCATGCTACGAGTCCTAGAAATGAAGCAAAAAATAATGTTAATATCATAGCGATCGGCCCTACCCAGGCACCAAGGATCAACCCTAACTGTAAATCGCCAAAACCCATGCCCTGACGCCTAGTTACAAGCCAGGTTAAGCCCATCATAAACCCTGGTAATAATACGCCTGCGGCAATTCCCCACAATACTTGACTGTAAGATATGACGCCAAAAATAACTGCAAATAACAAAACAACACATCCAGCAATAATGAGATCCAAGGGAACCATGTAAATTTTTGCATCTATCCACGCTATCGCAATAAGTATGGAACTCAGAAACGATGCAGTAACAGCATCTGGAAATGGCAACGTATAAAATGCCCACCCCCAAATAAGTCCATTTATTAATTCCACAGCTGGATATTGCAATGATATTGCTCTTTGACAAATTGCGCACTTTCCTGCCTGCAGGATAAAAGATACTAGGGGGATATTCCGGTAAAAAGGAATAGATGCCTTGCAAGTCGGACAATGTGATCTGGGTTTAATTATGGACTCACCTAATGGCATGCGATAAATAACCACATTGAAAAAACTACCGACAAAAGTACCTAGTGTAAAAAAAATAAAAGAATCCATTACAATCCCGATTGCAAAGCAGCGCCTAAATAAAAAACAGGTAAATAAGTAATAACCACCATGACTGCAATAATGATACCAACCAATAGTATTAATATGGGCTCAATTAAAGTAGTCATACGTTCGACCAAGGCATTTACTTGTTTATAATAATAGTCTGCTGTTCTATCCAGTAATGTGTCCAGTTCACCTGTTTCTTCCCCTGTAGCAGTTAACTGCAGTAATATTGGTGGAAATATCTCTGTTCGGCGCAGTGCTGATGTTATATTAAATCCATCCCGAATGTATTCTGTCGCATCACCAATGGCAACCTCATAGACACGATTACTTACTATCTTTCCAATCAAATTCATGGATTCAATTACTGGTACGCCTGCATTAAGTAATATTCCTGCCGTTTTTGAAAATTTATTTAGTATTGATTGATTAAGTAGTGATCCAAACACAGGGGTTTTTAGTTTTATTGAATCAAGGAAATATCCGCCACGACGGGTTTTCGAAACCAGCCAGAGACCACTTACAAAAACAAATAAAGACACTAACACAGTACTAAAATTGATACTTATCCACTCACTTAAGGAAACCAGTTTCCTTGTGGCAGCAGGTAGATTTGCTCCTAATTGAACGTAAACATCTGAAAACATTGGGATAATCCACATAAACATTGCACTCATCATTGCAAAAAGAAAAACGACCATAAATATGGGGTAAGTCATGGCGGATCGAACTTTTCGTCTAACATCATCAAGGTTTTCTAGGTACGTCGCTAATTCGTCAAGAATTTCATCTAGATTACCACTTACTTCTCCAGCTTTGGTCAATGAAATAAATAAGGTTGAAAAAACGCCAGGATGGCGTTGCAAGGCTTCAGATAGGGACAGGCCTTTACGGATATTTTCGCCAACATTTGTCAATACTTTCTTTAATTTTGGATGTCGCTCTTCACTCGCGAGGCCTTGAATAGCTCGTTCTAACGTCAGTCCAGCAGAATACATGGTTGCTAACTGGCGAGTAAAGAACACTAAATTGCTTAATGGAATTCTATTTTTAAAACGTTCAATTGATAAATTTATTTCATCAATAAATGGGCCAATAAAATCCCAACTTGCGTCTATTTCTTCAAGCTTGACAATAACCTGGTTGTCCGCTGAAAGTTTTTTCATGGCTAAATCAAGATTATCTGCCTTGATTTCCCCTTCACTACGACCACCCGCCTCATCTTTGATTAAATAAGTATACGCAGGCATTAAATATCCTCAACGGTTGAACGAAGTACTTCTGAAATCGTTGTTACTCCATTCAACACTTTTTCTATACCACTTTCCCTTAGGTTAATCATGCCTTCTTCCAATGCTTTTTGCCGGATCACATCCTCATTAGCATTATCAAAAATCAAACCCCTGATAGCCCTGGACATTGGTATTAGTTCAAAAATACCAGTTCGACCATGATAACCCGTGTTCCGACACTGATTACAACCTTTACCTTGGAAAAGATTTTTTCCATTCAATCTGGACTTTTCAAGATTTATACGATCTAATTCTTCATCAGACGGACTATACTCTTCCTTACAATTATCACAAATAGTCCTTACCAAACGTTGAGCCATTACCAGATTTAAACAGGAACCTACAAGAAACGGTTTAATACCTATATCTAATAACCTCGTTATTGTTGAGGCAGCATCATTGGCATGAACAGTCGAGAATACAAGGTGACCAGTTAGTGAGAATTTGACAGCGATATCTGCAGTTTCTTCGTCCCTAATTTCACCGATCAGTAATATGTCTGGATCCTGTCTTAAAATTGATCGTAAAGAAGAAGAAAATGTGAGCCCAATACTTTCATGTACCTGCACTTGATTAATACCATCCATTTGGTATTCTACAGGGTCTTCAACCGTAGTTATATTCGTGGCCTCATTCTTTATTTCTTTTAGAGATGCATAAAGGGAAGTAGACTTACCAGAACCAGTCGGACCGGACACAACTACCATGCCATAGGGCTGTGCAATGACACGTCGAAAAATGGAATACATTCTGTCTTCGAATCCCAATCCTTTAAGACTAAATCCAAATCCAGATTTATCGAGCAACCGTAAGACAGTTTTTTCTCCATACACAGTTGGAAGAACGGCAACACGTACATCTATCTCTCTTTTTGATGCCTTTATTGTAAACCGGCCATCCTGCGGTAACCTCCGTTCGGCTATATTAAGATTAGATAGTATTTTTATTCTTGTAACTAACCCACTCAAAGAAGATATTGGCGGCGTCATAATGGTCTGAAGTACGCCGTCGATTCTAATGCGGACTATAACAACATCATGCTGCGGCTCGAGGTGAATATCGGTAGCCCGTTCCTTGATCGCTTCCTGTAAGATCAGATTCACCAGTTTAACAATTGGGGCGTCTTCTGTTGATACCTTGTCCGGTGAAAGATCTACCTCTTCCTGGTTCTCTTCATCGCCAGAAATAACTTTGATACTTTCTACTGCTTCTTCTACTTCTCCCGCCTGGCGAATTTTTCCATATATCTGATCCAAAGCACGGTTAAGCCCCGATGGGCTCGCAACAAGCACTTCAGGGTTTAAATTTGTAAGCCGTTTTAACGAATCTATAGCTACTAAATCTTCAGGATCTTCCATTGCAATAACTATCATTTTATCAGACTTACGTAATGCTAAAACCATATTTTGTCTTGCAAAATCCTCTGGAATAGTTTGGACAACTTCAGGATCTGCAGAAAATAAGGCTTCATCGCTGGCTAGCTCATAACCCAACTGCATAGAATACACTTTTACGAGATCTTCTTCGGTTATTAGGCCTTGATCAAGTAATACAGTGCCTAATTTTTCTTTCCTGACCTTCTGCTCAGCTAATGCAGAATTAAGCTGGCTATCACTTATTTTGCCTTCATGGACCAGTATGTCACCGATCTTTTGAAATTGTGGATTGAATTCCTGTTCCATAGATTATGGTTGATAAGTTCGTACAAATAGAATTTCCAACGGGTCACTGGTAATTTGCTGCGGTATCAGTAAATACGCAACTATAGTTGATGTAAAATCTTCATAAAGTAGCGGGTCTGAATTGGGGATTGGTGCGCAAATACCCTGATCATATCGAACAATAAAAGTAACTTGACCATCATCATTTGTTGGTGCAATATTATCTTCAACTGGCACAACAGGATAGTAAATCCCTGCAGCTCCAGTAGCTGTAATCATTACATCCGCCCCAGAAACTGCATTTCCATAATAATCAATTAATGTTGCTGTAACCTGTATATCTGCCCCCTGACCCATAGTTGAGAAGTCCCAGTATTGTGTCGGTGTCCCCAAGGCCAACTGTCCAGGAACAAAAAACATAATAGCTTCTCCTTCTTCTTCGTTTATTCTTGCCATTATAGTGTCACCATTAGTTCCAAATGTTAAGGCGCTTACCAGTCCTAAATCACCTATGGCATCTGTTGAATAGGTAATAGTAGTGTATGCTACGCCTGGGAAATTGTCGCCGTTCAAGTTTTCATTACCAGTAAAGCTAACTCCTTGTACAAATGCATCTATGACAGTGTCTACTTCTAATGGGTTCGGTTCCATCGACCAGTATACATACGTACTATCTGAAACAGGATTGTACCAACGATCATATACAATAGCAGCTGCTTCGGTTAAATAAAATCCCCCACCAATCGGTTCCGTTTCCTGGGGATTATAATCAGGCTCGATATAATAAGGGGGACCAGTGGCAATGATTACCGGTGTTGCCGTGGCAGTGATAACTTCCCCAGAATCAGTA
>CAYYXU010000123.1:0-5028 GCA_964475645.1 uncultured bacterium
GTTCACTCTGTGAGAAGAAAAAGGCAATCTCTTTTTCTGCATTCTTATCGGAGTCAGATCCGTGTACTGCGTTCTTACCTAGGCTCGTAGCAAAGTCCTTTCGGATCGTTCCTTCCAATGCTTCAGCAGGGTTGGTGGCACCAATGACTTTTCGCCAGCTATCGACGGCATTTTCTTTTTCCAGGGCCAAAACCATACACTTTCCGGATGACATGAAAGTAGTTAGTTCATCATAAAATGGCTTGCCCTGATGAATCGCATAAAAACTTTCGGTTTCTGATTTTGTCATATGGATCATTTTGGAAGCTAAAATAATAAAATCCGCTTTTTTAATGCGTTCGCAAATTGCTTCTGTATATTGATTTTGTACTGCGTCCGGTTTAATAATAGCAAATGTTCGATTACCCAATGTATTACCCTATCTCATTATCTTTTTAACATTTTGACCATGGCCTGGCCAATATCAGCAGGACTTTCAACAACTTGGATCCCCGCGGATTGTAAAGCAGCCATTTTTTCTTTGGCCGTTCCCTTCCCGCCGGCAATGATAGCTCCAGCATGGCCCATACGGCGACCGGGTGGCGCTGTCTGCCCGGCAATAAAAGAAACAATTGGTTTTGAAAAGTTGTTATCCAAGACCCATTGTGCTGCCTCTTCTTCAGCAGTGCCACCAATTTCACCAATCATGACTACACCTTCTGTGTCATCATCCGCGGCAAATAGTTTCAGCATATCTATGAATGTTGTACCAATAATGGGATCGCCACCAATTCCAATGACCGTACTCTGGCCCAGTCCTTGAGATCCGATTTGGTGCACAGCCTCATAGGTCAGTGTTCCAGAACGGGACATAATTCCAATGGAACCAGCCTTATGGATGAAACCAGGCATTATACCGATTTTGGCCTGACCTGGCGTAATAATACCAGGACAATTAGGGCCTACTAGCCGTGTTGAATTTTTTTCTAAAGCATGATTCACTTTTACCATATCTGCAGCTGGAATACCCTCAGTGATACATATGACCAGATCCAGACCAGCGCTGATTGCTTCAATAACAGCACCGGCAGCAAATTTTGGCGGGACAAAGACAACCGCAGTGTTCGCATTTTTATGTTTTACGGCCTCACTGACTGCATTAAACACAGGTACGCCCAGAGCTTCTTGGCCGCCTTTCCCTGGCGTCACTCCTGCAACAACATTTGTACCATAATCGATCATTTGCTGACCATGGAAAGTGCCCTCTGTACCGGTGATACCCTGGATGACCAACCGTGTGTCATTACCGACTAAAACACTCATGCTGCACCTTTAAACGTTGCTGCAACGGCTTTTTCCGCTGCATCGTTTAAGCTATTAGCCACAATGAAGTCCAGGGGTGATCGCTTAAGCAATTCGGATGCTTCCTTTGCATTGGTCCCTTCCAGGCGGATTACAACTGGGACCTCTACTTTGATCGTTTCCATGGCATCAATCACACCTTGAGCGACTCGATCACAACGCACAATACCACCAAAAATATTAATCAAAATTGCTTTTACACTTGGGTCCGAAAGAATGATTTTGAAACCGTTAGCCACTGTTTCCGGATTGGCTACGCCGCCCACATCTAGAAAGTTTGCTGGTTCACCGCCCTTGAGCTTAATAATATCCATGGTGCCCATGGCCAGTCCAGCGCCATTGACCATACAACCAACGTTACCATCCAGTTTAATGTAGTTTAAATTGTATGCGCTAGCCTTAGCTTCAGCTTGATCCTCTTCAGATTCATCTCGCAATTCTAGCAATTCTGGATGGCGGTAAAGTCCATTACTATCAAAGTTAATCTTTGCATCAAGGGCTATGACAACGTCGCCTTTGGTCACCACCAGCGGATTAATTTCCATCAGGGAACAATCCAGGCCAATGAATGCTGCCCAAAGTGCTGTAAAAATTTCCACCCCTGAATCCAGCTGTGCCCCTTGCAGGCCTAGGGCCTGGCCCAGCGTGGTTGCTTGGTCGGTTGTTAACCCGTTTTCAGGATGGATCCATTCTTTAATTATTTTTTCCGGTGTTTCCGCAGCTACTTTTTCGATCTCAACCCCGCCTTCAGTAGAAACCATGAAAACAAATTTCTTTTGTTTACGGTCCAGTACAATCCCGGCGTAAAATTCCTGGGCGATATCAATACCAGTCTCAATCAGCAAGCGCTGCACTTCCTTGCCTTCTGGTCCCGTCTGGTGGGTGATCAGGTTCATGCCCAGCATCTTGGTAGCCAGGGCTTCAACTTCATCGCGACTGTGAGCCAGTTTTACGCCACCGCCTTTGCCGCGGCCGCCGGCATGGATCTGTGCTTTTACCACCACCGTTTCTGAATCAAGAGTATCATACGCTGACAATGCCTCAGCTACAGTAAAGGCTGGTTTCCCTACAGGGACACGGACGTTATATTTTCTGAAAATTTCCTTGGCCTGGTATTCGTGTATCTTCATGATTGTAAGTCTTCAGGTTTCATTATTACTGTCCCAGCCTGACCTTCGATCGCTTGTTCAATGGAAGGGATAGAGGTAATGACTACTTTTTTACCATAGTGAGCCAGGAAGTATAATGCCGCTTTGATTTTTGGGGCCATACTGCCTTTGCCAAATTCTCCTTGTTCTAATAATTTTTCTGCTTCAGCAGTCGTCATGGTTGAAATCGCCTTTTGATCCACTTTTTTGAAACGCAAATATACATAATCTATATCGGTAATGATCCAAAGTTCTTGGGCTCGAATCACTCGCCCCAGCATGGCCGCGGACAGGTCTTTATCGATCACAGCATCCAGTCCTTCCAATTTGTAGTCTTTATCATTATACACTGGGATACCGCCGCCGCCGGCAGCCAGTACTACAGTGCCACGATCTACCAGTGTCTTGATACTTTTCCCATGCATTACGTAGTGCGGTGCAGGGCTGGGGACCACACGTCTCCACTCGCCGGGATTCTGTTCAGCTATAGTCCAGTCTAATTGCTCGGCAAAATATTCAGCTTGTTCCTTTGAATAGGTATGGCCAATAAATTTTGTAGGCTTGGCAATGGCGGGATCCGTTTCATCAACCCGTACCTGAGTAACCAGGGTGACTACTTCCCGGTCCATTTTTTCTTCCCGGAGTTTATTCTGCAGTGATTGTTGAATCATATACCCTATAGTACCCTGGGTACCAGCGACACAAACACCCAAAGGCAGGGGAGGTACATCCTTGTGGGTCAGATCCATACGTAGGAGTTCATCGCCTACCTGGGGACCGTTCCCGTGGGTGATGCAGATGTTATAATCCAGGTTAACAAAATGCATGATCCCATCCAGGCTTTCCCGCGTACGTGCGAATTGCTGGTTGATAGTGCCGGCTTCACCTTTTGGTGATAGGGCATTGCCGCCCAGGGCTACCATAATGGTCTGATGAGAACTCATGCTCTATCCAGGGGCATGGTCAGGCAGCGTGGTCCACCGCGACCGCGGGGTAGTTCAGCACTGGATATAGTTATGACCAATTGTTGATCGTCAGCCATATGATCCGCAGCATTATTGATAAACTCTGCTGCATCTATCTGGTGATAACCTGCTTGCTGAAGTGCGGCTGTGGTTTCCTTGTTGCGGGCATAGCTGATGATTTTACCTGGCGCAAGGGTGAATGCATTTGCGCCATCAGACCATTGTTCCCGTTCCTGATGGATCGGTTCATCCCCGCCGCAGTTTATAGCGTTAAAATTATAGCCCTGGCCACGTAGACAATCAGCCAGTGACTGGGTAACAGGTGTAACATCAAATAATGACTGCCCAGATTCCAGGCAATAAGTTTTAACGGTATGACCGTTGATTTCCTGATTATTGAATAAGGGGGGGTAGACGATAATATCCGTTTTACTAATAGTGCTAAAAAGTGTATCCAAATGCATCATGCTGCGGGTTTTGGGTAGATCAATAAGCAGGACGCGGGTAAATCCCTCACCAAAAAACAGCGGTAGGATCGCTTCAATTGCTTCTTTGGAATTTCTCTCGCTCAGTCCAATAAGCAATGTTTCTTCATCCAGTACAATGAAATCACCGCCTTCTAAAAATAGATCGGGGCAAATTTTATGGAAATCGAATTGTGTAAAACTGGAAAAAAGGGGATGATGATGGGCCACATGGTTCATCAAGAGCATTTCTCGCTGCCGTGCCGGCCATCTGCCCCAGGTGAGGACCAGGGCATTATTCAAGGCAACGGCGATATCGCGGGTGAAAATCAGATTAGGAAGGGGCCACTTGAATACGGTTTGTAAGGCCGGCTTAATCATGCGACCAGACAGCAGAACGGCTGCGAAATCAGCCGCTTCCAGGTCCAGAATTTTCTCGCCGTCCACAGAACTTTCTGTACCGTATAATTTTTGGTCAAGGGAATTGCAGGCATCGTAAAGTTCCTGCCGTTGTTCAGTTGTTTGCAGTGTATCTACCAGGATATCGCTGAACTGGTAGGTATGGTCCTGGCCTGTAAAAGCGTTTAGTACATTTTCCAGTTCATTGTGTTCAGCTGCCATTCCACCGGGGGAAATGATATCATCAAAGAGGAGGTAGTCTGGATTGTGAATCAGCTGTCCGGTTTCATCCGCCACCCATTCGGTGGTATTTTTCGGCAGTGTATAATTGTGCTCTGATCCCGGTGTATGGATCAGTACCTGACGAATCGGATCGATTTCAGACCGAACCGCCATGGTTCAATCATCAGCCAGGAAAGGATAACGATAATCTTTTGGGGGATCGAAATTTTCTTTCACCGTACGCTGAGATACCCAGCGAGCAAGGTTAAACATGGAACCAGCCTTGTCATTGGTGCCAGAGGCGCGGCTGCCGCCAAAGGGTTGTTGACCGACCACAGCACCAGTTGGTTTATCGTTTATATAAAAATTTCCAGCGGAATGGGTCAGTGCTGCCGCTGCTTCGGCGATGGCGGCCTTGTTTGTGGCCATGACACAGCCGGTAAGGGCATAGGGTGATGTGGAATCCACAAGTTCCAGGGTAGCTTGCCA
>CAYYXU010000124.1:0-5015 GCA_964475645.1 uncultured bacterium
GGTTCGATTCCCAGGCGTTCCCGCCATTTAGAAATCCCGGTTAAAATCGGGATTTCTTTATTTGATAGTGACTATTTATATTATTTTGATTTAATAAATAATATCAAAACTAGAAAATATAAATGTAATTAAATTTCTGTTTTGAATAAGCTTAAATACATGATGCCTAAAAATATTACCCTGAATGAAGTAGGCTTAAGAGAAGGCTTTCAGAATTTGCGAAGGGTATATAGTACCAAATTAAAGCTCACGGTACTCGATGGTTTGCTTAAAGCCGGAGTGCGGCATATTCAGTTGGGTTCTTTCGTACACCCAAAAGTTCTACCGCAGATGGCAGATGCTGAAGAATTATTCTATTCTGCTCCGCAAGTGGATAATATCGTTTACAGTGGATTTATCCTTAATGAGCATGGCCTGAACAGGGCCATAGACTGTGGTGTAAAAAAAGTAGAGACATCCATGTCCCTGCATGAAAGCTACGGTTTTAAGAATACGGGCATGAAATCCGACCGTGCCTATGAAGAAATGAATCGCCTGGTTCGTTTGGCACACCAACATGACATTAGTATTAGGGTTGGGCTACAATGTGCCTGGGGTGTTGCCAATGAAGCAGCTTTGGGTCTGGATACCATCCTTTCTTATATAGACAAATTAATGGCCTTGGATCCTGATAAAATCTGCCTGGCAGACACGGCAGGATTGGCGACACCCGAAAGGATCAAGGAATATTTAGATATAATCATCCCTAGGATTGGTGGGAAACCGCTGGTCCTTCATTTTCATGAGACAAGACAGGGGGGACTGGAAAATATCCAGGCAGCTATGCAAATGGGAGTTCGAGAATTTGACAGTTCATTGGGCGGTTTGGGTGGAAGTCCATTTATTGTTAATACGACAGGAAATATTGCAACGGAGGATATTGTAAAAATAATGGATGAAGTTGGTATCTATACTGGGGTAGATAGACCCTGTCTAACTGAAACTGCATCACAATTGAAAAGAAAACTGCAACGTACTGCATTGAAGAGAGTTATTTAATAACCTAATCAAAATAAAAGCAGTATTTAAACTGAACAGTTATTTACCCATAATTATAAATCTAATGGCTATATAAAAAAATTATTATATAAATTATTTAACAGTGTGTTAATTTATATACACTTTTTCTATACGTTAACTAAGATAAAACAAAAAGAATTATGACTGATTTTGCTATACTATGTCCTGGTGCTTTCGATTATATATTAAATAAAACGGGCAATATGTTAATCCGTTATCGCTCGGATGATGTTTGTTGTGTAATTGATCCAGATAAAGCCGGCCGTATAGCACAGGATGTATTGGGATTTGGCGGGGAAATCCCTGTTGTGTCAAATTTTATAGAAGCAAGAGATTATTCACCCAATGCCCTGATGATTGGCAGCGCACCCCAAGGCGGTTTTATAAGTAAAGATCATCGAAGAGAAATCACTGCTGCAATACAGTACGGCTGTGATATCTATAGCGGAATGCACCAGTTTTTGAATGACGATCCAGAACTTGCCTCACTGGCGCGAAAGAAGAATATTACTATCCATGATCTTCGTCGTCCACCAGATCCTCCCCATTTCCCGAAAGGGTCTTGGAAAAATCGCAAGGTGAAAGTATTACTCGTAGTTGGGACAGACTGTGATACGGGTAAAATGACCACCGGTTGGGAAATAACAGAACGTCTTAAAAAACGAGGAAGAGATGTGCGGTTTGTTGGAACCGGACAGACCGGAATAATGCTGGGAGGATACGGAGTGCCGGTTGATGCGGTGGTTGGCGATTTTATGGCAGGTGAAATAGAATACGCAATTGATAAAATTGGCGACCAGGCGGATTTAGTTGTTGTAGAAGGCCAGGGATCTCTTACAAATATGTACTACGCTGGGGTTACATTGGGACTCATGCATGGGGCTATGCCAGATTATATGATTATGACCGACGAACCAGGGCGAACAATAGATGTGTCAAACAACCCGATGGCTTCTATCGGGGATGTTATTGATTTACATCTTTCCTTAATGAAAAATTTCAAGCAGTCTCGGTTCTTGGGAATGAACCTGTTGACTTTGAAAATGGATGAAGATTTGGCTTTAAAAGAAATCAAGAATTTGGAAAATGAACACAAGTTACCTACGACTGATCTAGTTCGATTTGGTGACGGGAAGTTAATTGACCGAATTGACCAGGAACTGCGGTGAGGATAGTATTTAAATTTTCTATAAACGATAAAATGATTACAAGTTCTCTAATTTTAGTTTTTCCCCTTCAACACTCAAGCGGTAATTTGTAAAAATGGTAAACAAAATAAACCAATCCCAAAACCGTGAAATTCTCGAGCATTATGTCAAAGCAGGTGAAATTATTGCTGAAATGTTTGCTCCGAACCTGGAAGTGATTATTCATGACCTACAGACGCCAGAACATTCTATTATTGCTATTTTCAATAATCACATCACTGGACGTAAAATTGGAGACGGGACATCTGATATAGGTTATAAAAAACTGGAAGGTGAACTTCCCGATAAAATCGTGAATTATAATAATCAAAGTCCATCCGGATTGGATTTGAAGTCGTCGTCTTTAACCATCAGAAACAGGGGTGGTGAAATTATAGGTTCTATGGGCCTTAATTTTGATCTCTCTTCATTTGTAAATATCAAAGAATTTCTTGAAATGTTTACCGAAACCTTCGCTCTGGATAATTTGCCAAAACGAGAAGAGTTTTTCATGTGGAGCGTTAAAGATGAAATCCAACAAGCCTTAAATAAATATATTGCATCTCATGATTTGCAGGGAAAGATTTTGAACAGAAAAGATAAATTAAATGTAGTTGCCTATATGAAAAAAGAGGGTCATATCAAAAAGAAAGGTGCCATCAGTATTCTCAGTGAAATGTTGGCAATTACACGACCAACTCTTTATAAATATATAAAGGAAGTATGATGATGTTATGGACAAAAATATTACATTATGTAAAATAATTTAATTTTATTATATTTGTATCTTAAGATTTTGGGTTTACTTTATCAATTATGTCACAATAAAACGCTTTACTAATTAGGGAGTAGTCAAATGAAAATGAGGAACTGTTTTTTTATAACTGTATTGGTTTTCACTAGTTTTGTTTTCGCACAGTCCACTATTGAGGGTACTGTATCAGATGATTCTGGAAATCCACTAGTTGGTGCAAATGTAACTGTTGATGGGACGTCCTTTGGCGGAGCGACTGATGCTGATGGTGTTTATTCAATCAATATTCCATCAGGAACGGTTGATGGTAGTACAGTTGTAGTTTCGGCCAGTTATATCGGCTATAAGAGTGCTACGGCATCAGTAGATGTACCTGTGGGCGGATCAGTTAACCTAGTTTTTTCCCTAGCTGTCGATGCTATCGGCTTGAAGGCTGTTGTTGTAACAGCCTTGGGTTTTACAGGGAATCGCGATGAGCAAGGTTCCTCTAGCGTTTCTGTGGCAGCGGCAGATATGACTCGTTCAGGTGAATCGTTAATGGGTAATGCGCTAGCAGCAAAAGCATCCAATGTGATCGTCAATGCGGTTGCCGGCGACCCAGGTGCATCCACTTCAATAAGAGTCCGGGGTGCCAATACTATTTCTGGAGCCAGTCAGCCTCTGATCGTTGTTGATGGGATGCCGATTAACAATTCTACTGTTTATGGCGGTGGTAATAATATTTCTGGCGGTCGTAGTGCAGGTACTGTACAGCAATCCCGGTTAAATGATGTGAACGCGAATGATATTGAATCTGTTGAAGTCCTCAAGGGTGCTTCTGCAGCCGCTTTATGGGGCTCAAGAGCTGCCAATGGTGTCATTATGATCACAACCAAGGATGGTGATGCTGGAACAGTTAAAATGAATTATAAAAGAACCATGTCATTTGATGAAGTACATGAACGTATTCCCATGCAGAGTGTCTGGGGGCAAGGTAGAGACGGATCTTTTGGTGCAACCCGGGCGGAATCTTGGGGTGATTATATCCCTGATCGTGCTGGTGGTGCAGATGAAGTTGAATCTTCTGGTCAACATTTTATTTCTGAAGACGGCACATTTACTCAATATGCAATAGAAACCAAAAATTCCAAAGAAACTTATGTTGATTCAAACTGGGATCAGGTATTTCAGACCGGTAAATATATACAGGATGATTTTCAAGTTACCGGTGGCGATGATTCAAAAACATTTTTGTTCAGTTACAGTCGGCTCCGTCAGGATGGAATAATCCGTTATTCTTTTTTAGATCGGGATAATTTCAGGTTGAATACTAAGTTTAGATTATCGGATATGATTTCCATGGAATCAAAAGCTTCCTACACCTATTCAAACTCAAATCGTATCCAGCAAAGTTCCAATGTAACCGGCGTAATGCTTGGCTTGCTAAGAACGGCCCCGGATTTTGATATTACCCATTACAAGGGTACCTATGTGAGTTCAAGTGGGGTGGAATATGCTGGGCGTCATCGTGCCTATCGTCGTTATATGGGTGGTTCGAGTACAAATCCAATTTATAACAATCCTATATGGACAATTAAAGAACAGCAAGCTGGAACAAAGGTTGACCGGTTTATCATGACCAATGAAATGACCATAACGCCAGATCAGAATACAAGTGTTGTTATTAGAGCAGGGATTGACGCCTGGGGTGACGATCGTTCCTGGTTTTACCCTATAAATTCTTCCGGATCAAGGAATCCAGGTGTATTTGCAGAGGATGCATTGACAAATCGCGAGTCTAATTATGATTTCATTGTACGGAGAAATGTGGACCTAGGTTCGATTTCCCTAAATGTAACAGCTGGCTATAACTGGTGGGATCGTGCATATAATAGAACCAGTTTCAATATATCCAGTTTTTTGGTAGACACAGATAAACAAACAGTAAACGTGAATACAGCTGCGGAAGCTTCAACAGTTGAAAATAGTAAACTGTTTATTCGCTCTGGTCGGACCTATGGGCTTCTATCTTTAAG
>CAYYXU010000125.1:0-5008 GCA_964475645.1 uncultured bacterium
GACGCGCGCTAACCGGGCTGCGCTACACCCCGAAATAATTGATCCTGGAACCATGATGCGATGGGCAATCTACTTTATTTGCTATTCAAACTGAAATAGCTAAATCAGTGCTTTCAGCACCAGAAATCCGCCGATCAGTAAAATGGTGAATATGATCGACAAAATATTGAAATACTTATCAATGAATGCAGTAATCGGTTCACCAAATTGACGAATTAACAATGCAACAAGTAAAAAACGAGCCGAGCGACTTATGGTTGAAGCGAGTATAAACATGGGGAAATTGACGCTAAATGCACCAGCAGAAATGGTAATAATCTTGAAGGGTATCGGGGTAAAGCCGGCTGTGAAAACGATCAGAAAATTATAAATCTCGTATTTTTTCTGAATATTGATGAACACCTGCTCAGAAAAACCTGGAATATGATTAAAAAAGAACATAGCAACTGCTGAATAAGATTCAGTTCCATTCCACCATGAAAAATATCCGATACCATACCCTATCATGCCGCCAACAATGCTAGCCACACTACAGACCAATGCAAAGCGCAAAGCTTTTGATCGAGCACCAAGAGCTAGTGGAATCAAAAGTACATCGGGTGGTATAGGAAAAAAGGATGACTCAGCTAATGCTAGTACAAACAGGGCTGGGACACCATACTTTGTTTCAGCCCAATGTAAAACCCAATCGTAAAGTCTGCGTAGGTAATTCATCGATTCAAAATAAATGATTTATAAGATCTTTTCAGAAATAATTCCTGCGCCTAACATGGAAATGCGATGTGATCCACTCATATTTTGAAGGGTATCCTTATTAGTTTACCGATACAGCGATAGCAGACATAACCTCACGCTGGATAGTGGTTCCCGCTGGACGATTCAATAGTTTACCATCCACCACCATAGCGCTCGAACCACCGCCATCTAGGTTGATCGCTTCTACACAACCTAGATCCTTCATCAATATGGCCAATTCTTGTAAATCAACACCACGGCTATCCACTTGCCGTCCATCCACAACCAATAAAACCAGTTCGCCGCTATTACGGTATCCTGCGGCGGTTCTGGGATGTATGTTTGGAATTGATGAACCAAAAAATACTTCTTCATCAGATGTGACTCTGATCCTTCCATCATGCATCAACACCGGTCCTGCATGTAGGGCATCATCTACATTCCAAAGTTCTGCTTTTGAAAAATCAAAGGAATCCACTGGTCCTTCCGGATGATTTTCCAATGGTTCTGCAAAATTAAATAAAGAGTCATTGCGGCTTGTTACCCAAGCTATATCAATACCACCATCATCTGAAAAACCTAAAGCACCGCGGGCAGTGAAAAAACGTTTGTTATTCCGCAGTACGGATTTTGTGGCCGGCGCAACGGTATGGTTGTTTACATATAGTAGACCAACATGTTCCGTAGGGGTTTTGTCCATTAAAAAATAACCACCATTGACTACCACTCTAGCTTTCTTATTTCCGGAAAATTGGGTCAACGTTTCACGACGATCTAGGTCTTCCGATACAATAATATCCAGATCAATGTCAGGATCTGTAGGATCGATTATTGCTACCCATGCATTGATTGGTAGTTCATCATTCCTTCCAGTCATAATTTTAATACCTGCAGGTAAATTGGTGGTGGAATTTTCAACAATTTTCCAGGTCATGTTAATTATTGAAAAGGACTTATTATCACGCGCGCATGATGAAATAATGATGACTATAATAAAAATAACGAACGAAAATTTTCTCAAGATATTATCGTTGGTCATGGTTCATTAAATGGTACTATAGTGAAATCAACTTCTTTCAATACATTGCTCTCATCATCTAAAACAGCAATATTCCACTGGCCGGAAGAATTCTCTCGGGGAGTTATGTATGACCAACAGCGAAAGTAATCAGATACACTTACATTCATATGTACTGTAGCGTAAGGTTTCCCGTTAAATTTCCAGACATGGGTTATATCTTCAGATAGTTCCGGGTTCCGCAAACCGGCGAAGCAGTATATCCTGGATGTTGTATCAATAAATACGTCTCTTATGCCCACAGGTTTGCGTTGTTTCAGATCAATATTTTCACAAACCACCAATCGCTGAACAAATATTGATTTTGGTTTGTTATCCTGCGGTTGTTTGGGCGCCACAAATGGTTTTACTTCCATCCCTGAAGAAGCCTGGATATTTTCACCTGCATTTTGAACAACGCTATCCTCTTTCATCATTACTTCTAATTCCATGGAATCTTCGACGATGTTATTATTATCTTCTTGTTGATATGCTGTAGTGTCAGAATACGAAAATATGGTAAACAGTAAAAAAGCAAGATAAACGATCGCTAAATAGGGAACGTAACGTGTTAATTTTTGCCAGTAAGAAAATAATACCAGAACAAAGAATACGATGGTGACTGGTAATAATGAAGGGTCTAGTAGTAGGTCTTGAATCATATTAAGGAATTGTTAAGTCATTATTATTGGTTCATTCTTTACTGGTGTTGTAGAATAAATTACCATCATCGTTTTGAAACGTAAAACGATATCTATAAATCTGCCATTTAATTGGTAAAGATTTTAATTCAATATGAAGTTATTTCTGGAATCCATACTTCTAGCTTACTAATTATTCGCCGGGAATTAGAAGCGAGTTTTACTTGACGATATTCATTAAAATATCCGGGCGATCAGTAATAATTCCATCAGCGCCTAGGTCAAACATGCGCTTCATTTCAATTGAATCATTCACAGTCCATACCCATACTTGACGATTGCCTTTAGCAAAAGCATTTATATAACGCCGATCCAGTTCCAATCGTCCTAGTTTTGTAGAAAAATAGGGAGGTAATTGTGCCACTACTGCATCCAATGGAAGCAGTCGCTCTAGCCCAATCCTGCTCAAGACATACAGAATAGTTCCCTTGTTTACAGGTAGCGACGTAGCCACTTCAGGACAAGCCTGATGGAAACGGGTAAGTGTTTCATCGTTGAATGAGGCTACAACCACCTGGTTAGCAGCAACACCATATTGGCGTAAAATATCACAGAGATCATTTTCCAGAGGCGGATCATGCTGTTTAATTTCAATATCGTACACCAGTTGTGGAAAGGAATCTAGAAGAGCATTCAAGGACAAAATCTTAACACCTTTACCGCGATAAGGATATGTAAAACCATCAGGCGTCCAGTTATATGCCCCATCCACTTGTTGCAACCCATCCCAGTACATTTCTCGTATTAAACCGCTACTGTCTGTAAGACGATCTATCGTTAGATCATGATTAATTACAATAACTCCATCCCTAGTACGATGGATATCTACTTCCAGTACTTGGATACCCATATCTACAGCATTAGTAAAAGCCATTAATGATTCATCGGGGTATACCTTATTGCCGCCTTGATGGGCAATTGTTACAGGTTTTGATAAACGTTGTAAAACGGGATGGTTTGTTTCCTGTGGGATTATGAATCCCAGTAAGTAAAGGAAAAAATACGTACAGCAAATAATCATCAAAAACTGCTTCATTATTGAAAGACGTTTGGACCTGTTAGGATTTGATTATAGTTACTAATGTGTTTATCGATATCCTTATTTCAAGAGTATAAATTTTCTAGTTGCAGTGAACTTACCAGAAGACAATCTATAAAAATATACACCGGAAGGTAAAGCTTTGCCAATATCATTTCGACCATTCCATTCGATAATGCCGTGACCTGCTGACTGTTTATCAGAAATAAGTGTTTTGATCATTTTTCCGGTTATATCAAATATGCTTACGGTGAACTGTACTCCAATAGGTATCTCATAACTGATAGCAGTCACAGGATTAAAAGGATTGGGATAAGCCGCGTGGAGTTGAAAACTATGGGAAAAATTTTCATTAGAAGTAGTTATGCTGGAAGTACAATAATTCCCATCGGGAGCTAACTGAGGCAATACATATGCATCGTTCGTTATTAATGCATGCATAAGGGTATCCGTTTCTTCAAAGAGCGTTGGCGTGCAGGGTTCCCATTCATTGGCAATACCGGCACAGGTAGCTGCGTCAGCAAGAATACCCATGTTAGTAACTATACACCAATAAAGATATTCAATGGCCATACATTCATAATCACAAGTATAATCATCATAGTGATACCATGCTTCCTGCGGATAATTATTGGGGTGCTGTATAAACTGACCACCTCGCGCTACATCCATAGCGGTAGTGAGTAAGGATGAATTAGGTTCCAATGCAAAGGCATTCGGGTAGATATTAATATGACCGATCGCATTAATAACGTGAACCACTTCTTCCACCGTAGCATCTAACCCCCAATAGCCAGGGCTATTTGGTTCAATCTCATCCCGCCATAACACTGCCGCGGCGCCATTACCAATATAGTGGTCAAAAAAATTATCCATCGCTGGTGAACCGTCATAGCTAAAGATCGGTATAAGTGCTCCATTTGAAGCCAATTCGGCTTTTAATACGGGATCATCCACCTCTCCATCTTCATCATTATCAAGTAATTCTGCAGCAACAGCGGCAGCATGTAATACCTTTGCATCCGAAATAGAAGATTCGGCATACACGCTGAAACAATCCAATACGCGAACGTATTTAGTAAAGTTGCTGAAAGCGATTGAATTCGCATTTGGATTTTCCTCAATATCAAAACAAACAGTGTTTTGGCCATGAATTACCTGGATCAAGAATAATAGAAAGTAAATTGCGTTATATTTGAACATATTTTTGATGATATATCCCTAAACCGAACCAGCAAAATGTAGGGATGAAAAATAACAAATTATTTAAAAAATACTTGATTTATGAGTTGAATACAATTAACGTCTAGTGTGAGATGTGAACAGAATGAGATAGCATCAAACTCTAGGACTCTCACAGCCTGACAAGACCGAAACGAAAGTAGAGGTAAGCTTAGGACTCGCAAGAGTCAGAAGAAGTCAGGAAAAAGGCCAGGTTACTCGCTCTGTCAAAGGAAAAGGTGACCTGGCTTTTGA
>CAYYXU010000126.1:0-4970 GCA_964475645.1 uncultured bacterium
GACCAGTAGACCCAACCATTTTCCATATCATTTTGGGGGACACCATTGATCATGACGGCAACATTACGCTGATTAAACCCACGAACATTAATACGTGCATCACCAGCACCGCCACCCTGCATTGTAGCATAAACACTGGGAGTGGCGTTCAATGCCATAGGAATATCTTGTGAACCAAGACGGAATTCTATATCTGCTTTACTTACATTTGAAAAGGCGACAGGTGTATTTTCTACCGCACGTGATGCCAGCACTTCCAAGCCAGACATTTTTAGAACAGCAGCGGATAAAGAGAAATTTACAACGGCAGTGCCTGTTCCAACGGTAACTGATTCGCTAGAAGATTTGTAACCCATCATTGATGCAGTTACAGTATAGGATCCAGCAGGTAATTTATCGATCAGGTACGAACCGCTGGCATCAGCGGCTGCGCCTAAATCTGTACCTTCAACAATGACATTTGCTCCGGACAATGCCGAGCCGCTACTGACGTCAGTGACCATACCAGCTAGAGTACCGACCTCTCCCCATACAGCTTCTTCTTGGACAGCGGCTTCTTCAACCACGGCATCATCTTGTGCAAAAATTGCCAGCGGTAAGCTTAGAACGAATGTTAATAGAAAAAGTCGATTTTTCATTTAGGACTCCCTTATTATTATCTTTTGATTATCACTAATGGAATAATTGAAATTCAAACGGTAAAAACGCATTTGCTTACTTGAAAGTTCATAATATCTGTAATGATGCGCAAGAAATAATAGTAATGTTTATTTTACTATTTTGTTTACAAATATTTGCGAAACAAAATTTTAAAATGGCGTGATGCATCTAGCCGAATTGTTTTTTGGTGAATTCACAAAAGTAGAAACGGGATAAACCTCCAGTTCATATCGATAGGGAAGAACATGACCCAAGGCATCTTTAGGTGAATGGTCCCGTGTATTAATCCATGCGTCTATCTCTGAGTGTGGCAGAATTACCGGCATTCGGTTATGGATATGGGCATATTCTGGTTTGGGTGTAGTCGTAATTACCGTGTATGTTTTCATCAATTCCCCATTGGCAGATTTCCATTCGTCCCATAATCCAGCCATTGGCAGAATGTTTTTCTTCGGGTCATGAAAATAATAAGGCGTTTTGACAGTGCCTATATTATGCCATTCGAAATAGCCATCTGTTATTACGATACACCGATTACTAATCACTAGGTTTTTGAAAGATGGTTTTTCTAATAATGTTTCCCCACGGGCGTTAATCATCTTTGCACCAATAGCTTTATCCTTTGCCCAGGATGGTATCAGGCCCCAGCGCATCTGCTCTATCTTGCGTTTGTTATTGTAAATTAAAATTGGTGAATTTTGTGTGGGGGCAATATTGTAACTTGGACTGTATTCATCTTTCTGGTCCCATTCATCAATAAGTAACTCTTCAATTATTGCTTGGGTGTCTTTGGTAAGTGTTTTCCTACCGCACATGGGTTTTTATTGATTGGATTAACAGTTAATTAAAATAGTAATCCGGGTTTTTAAATCTCTTCTCCAAATAGCTTTTCAATATCTATAGTTCTATCTTCATTATAGAATATCCATTTACCAAATCGTTTTCCATCCACATATTCACCTTCAATTTGTTTCCAGCTATTTTCGTACCATTGTGTACTCTTGCCATGGCGAACCCCATTTTTAAACACTTCCTGCTTGAATTTTTTTCCGCTGTCATAGTACCAGTTATATATGCCATGCAGTTTGCCATCCTTGAATTGGCCCTCAGCATATCTGATACCTTGTTTATTCCAGTAAGTCCATTTCCCATTCCACAACCCATTTTTATAGGTGCCTTCTTTTTGTTTTTGACCATTACTATACCAGTAGGTGCGCTTCGTAATAATAATGGAATTCCCTGCTTGTTTGAAGATAGTTATGATTTTTGGCATACCGTCATCATAAGTTTCTTCGACAAATTCACGGGTTTGTGGAAAAACCAAGGCAGAAAGGAAAATTAATAGAAAAGGTACTAGTTTCAATTTCAGGCTTTTGTTCACGGGTGTATAATTTACGTGTAAAATGAAAACTTCACCAAAGAACGAAAAATCCTATAATTCTTAATACTGTTTCTTCTGACACCTGGGACAATAATGGGTACCGCGACCCGCAACTTGTTTCTTTTTTATTTCTGTTGTGCATAGCGCACATGGTTGGCCATCTTTCCCGAAAATTTGTAACTGATTTGAAAATTTTCCTGACCTTCCATTGAGGTAACTAAAATTGACAATGGTTGTACCATGCGCAGTTATGGATGATTGTAAAGTGTTTTTGATGGATTCACAAAGGTTGCTAATATTTTTTTTCTGTATTTTATTAGATTTTGTTTCCGGGTGTATTCCGCTCTGCCACAAACATTCATCAACATAAATATTACCTAGTCCAGCGATGATTCGCTGATCCAACAATAAGGCTTTTATCATTCGCTTTTTACAATGCAGGTTTGCTATTAGCCATTCAGCGGTGAAATCATCGCCAAGCGGTTCAATACCAAGTTTTTTATCTAGAAAATCCTTTGAAGTGTAATAATAAAACCGGCCGAATTTTCTTGTATCCTCAAAGACTAACTGTTGCCCATTCTCTAATTCCATGCTGGTGGATATATGTTTTCCTTCAGTTTTACCATTAGCAAAATACAGCTTACCAGTCATTCGCAAGTGGATTGCGAGAATATCTTCATCAAAGGAAAGTACAATAAATTTTCCTCTGCGGTGAACATTGGTGATATTTCTTCGAATTAGGTTATCTAAAAAATCTTTTTTTGAAAAGTTGAACAATACCTTGGGCCAATGCACATTAATATTAATGAATTTCCGGCCTACAAGTTGATCCCTGATTGATAAGACGACTGTTTCAACTTCGGGGAGTTCAGGCATGGTTTAGTTAAACCAGTAAGATATTTTGGCTACAAGTGCTTTGTCTTTGGTGCTAAAATCATCCGGATAAGAGTTATTAGTATAAACAATAAATAGATCAGATACCGGTGCAAAACGCCACTGAAAACGCAAATTCACATTAACGTTATCAGCCTGATCGTTATATTGAACAAAAGTGGTTAGAAACAATTTATTAGTAAAGGTTAGGTCCAACCGTGGTCCTATCAATAAAAAGGCTATGCTTTCAAAAGGCTTAGGCAGATTAATTTTGTCATAAGTTGTAGATATGGATAGGTTTACGTACGGTTGTATTCGATAAATAATTTCACTATTGAGAGAAAACTTGTTTCCGTTATAGTAACCTCCGTACCGAATATTGGAAGTGAAATTCAGCGTTTTTCGAGCATCTGATTCATAATCAAGCGAAAATTCATTCCAGTTGTATGCACTACCGGTAGCAAGTGTATCGCCACCCGTATTTGTTGGGTCAAAAGGTTCAAGTAATTTTACAAAACCGCGTTCTAGTTCTGCTGACAACTTGCTCCGGTCTAAAAAATTTATTATGTATTTTAATTCAAGTTCTCGATCCATTGTTTTGAAGTCTTCATCCAATACATTATCAAATTTAAATGTTGGTCCATGATTAAGTATTTTTCCTTCATTGGGGTAAAATTTGTATTCTAAACGTGGTCCAAAGCGGTGAAAACCAGTCCGTTTTACAAACCCTACATCAGCTTTGAAATCTACGCCGACCATAGAATAACCCATATGGGCTGACACTGTGCCGTTATTATATTTAATTGAAGTAGCTGCTGCGAACGCGTTATCACCGGCATTATTGTATATTGCCTGGTGAAAAAAAGTTTTCCCTGTCCAAAGGTTATCCGCACTGGCCAGGTTAAAATCAATACCGCCAACCCGGTTATACGAATTTTCGCTGCCATTTGCATTCTCTTGTAGTTCAGATTCTTTATTTACTATGAATATGCTTAAACTGGAACGGGTAAGTATCTTTCGCTGCAGTGTTGCTACAGTAAAGTTACTGGTGGGGGTTCCCTCATTCGCATCGGTTTGTATACTCATGATCCCCAATCGGTAATTTGGACCCAGTTTACCGCTTAGGCGAGCACCACCTATAACTGGTGTAGCTAGCCCAATCCGGCGGGAGAAAAAAGGACGAATACTTTTACTGCCTAGGCTGGCGAAAAGATCACTATTTTCCAGAAAAAACTGCCGTTTTTCTGGAAAGAACAATTCAAAACGATCCAGATTTGTTCTCTGTTGGTCTACCTCTACCTGCGAAAAATCTGGATTTATTGTTAAGTCCAAATTTAATGAAGTGGATAATGTTACCTTTGCATCTAAACCGCTATCTACATCACTATCTGGTTGGGTTCCGTCATCTATATTTTCCATTCCTTGACCGGAAAGAAAAGGAATTATTGAAAATTGGGTTCCTTGTTTCGGAGGTGGTTTATCCCATTCCAGTGTGCCGGTGAAGGCCAGGGTAGAAGATTTGAATTGTCGCGGTACAGGTGCCCAGGCAGACTTTTCATTTTGGAGCAATGAAAAACGACTGAAATTAATGCCCCATTCATCAACCCCTTCCTGGTAACGAATACTGCGAAAAGGAATTGCAAATTCTGCCACCCAGTAATCATCGTGTTTTTTTATGGCAGAATACCATTTACAGTCCCAATCCAGCGATACATCACCACCATCTGCCTGTATGCCATCCCATTGCGCTCCTGCGGCAGAGATCCCAAACGCAAAGCCGTTGGTCTGGTCATTGTAGGTATCCATGAAAATGATAAAGTTATCATTTTTTGGAAAACTGAAATCTCGCCGTAGCGATTCTACAGGACGTTTACCAAGTACCGCGTCGTAACAGATAATTGCTGCGAAAAGGTATTCATCATTGTATGCCAGTTGTACTTCTGTCTTTGTAGTCGCCAGACCGGTATCAATGGGCGTTACTCTGAAAAAGTCTTTAGCTATTGCCGCAGTTTTCCAAACTGTTTCATTACGTTTACCATCAATTACGATTTCTTCA
>CAYYXU010000127.1:0-4962 GCA_964475645.1 uncultured bacterium
GTCCTAATGAAATTCATTTTCCAATATGTCTTAGGCGTACAGCAAACATACCAATTACTTTATCGCGCGGTGGAAAAGTCTCCATAACGCCCGGTTTATTAAACCACTTTCTAGGTAAGCAATGATCTAAAGTATCTATTTTATACCGATTATTCAATTTAAGAAAAGCCTCAATTACATCCCAATTTTCTTCCTTTTCTAATGAGCATGTTGCATAGCATAATATGCCACCCTTTTTTACGTAATTTGAAACGTTAATCAAAATATCTAATTGCTGCTGTTTGAATTTTTGCAGTTGATTCAATTTCCTACGCCATCGTATTTCCGATCTTTGTCCGATTGTCCCCGTTCCAGAGCAAGGAGCATCAATTAAAACTCGGTCAGCTTTTGGAAATACATCTTTTGCCGCATTATTTATCTTCCACTTGATCCATTTTTGATTGTGACGCATACTGTCTTGTATACATAACTTCATGCGTCTCTCACTAATATCCGTGCCAATCAATGATCCTGTACCGTGCATCAATTCAGAAATATAAAATGTTTTTGTACCTGGGGCAGAACAAACATCTAAAACAGTTTCCCCTGGTTTAGGATTTAATAATTCAACTACTGCCCCAGCAGCTCGATCCTGAACAGAAATAAATCCTTTATGAAATAATTGATGTTTTAATAAAAGACCTGCTCCCTTTTCTATAATATAATAATGATTGGTTCTAGGAAATTGTTTTACATGAATTTTGTCATCAAACAGCTTCTGAACGAGCGCGCCGTGCTCAATTTTTAACCGGTTTCTACGAATCATCATTTGACCAGGGCCATTAAAATATTTACAAAGTCTAACTGTATCATCCATACCATAGTAAGTATTCCATTTTTCTACCAACCAATCGGGATAAGATAATCCCACAGCAATATTCTGTGGAAATTTTCCATTGAAAACATATTTACCGGAACCCGATATTTTTCGCAGAACAGCATTGATAAGTCCTGTTATATGGGGACCAATATTTCTTCTACTTAATTTTACATAGCTATCGACAACTGCATAATCAGGAGAAGACTCATCTATTAAAAGCTCATACACTCCAAGTCGCAATAAATTTCGTACAGGAAATTTTAATTTTGCTGAAGGCTTATGTAAATTGGTATTAATTATCGTATCCAGAAGTCTTTTCCATTTAACCACTTCATTGGTCAAAACCGTGGTACGTTCACATGCCAATCTGGGAGGTTTTTTTACACCAAAATAATCATTTCGTACGTTTCTGAGCCAGCGCTTTGAATTTTCAAATTCTAATAGTATATCAAATGATAATGTACGTGCGTCCATAATTAATTTCCGAATCTATCACCAGTATTCAAGGTAAAGCCGTTCATAAAGGAACCTATATCCATTGTTTTTTTTCCTTCCAATTGCACACGGTAAATCAACAAAAATCCTTTACCTGTCTGAACGGTCACAATGCTCTTTTTAATGGCTATAATTTCACCAGGTAAATAGTTGGATCCATCTTTATCATTATCCACCCGAGTTTCTTGAATTTTTATCCGTTTACCTTTAATTATAGTAGTTGCGCCTGGTGTCAGTGTAAGTCCACGTACAAGATTATGCAACTCTCTAGCAGGTTTGTTCCAATCTATTATTGTCATGTGTTTTGAAATTTTTGGAGCTAAGGTTGCTTTTTTATGATTTTGTTTAATAGCGCTGGTGATACCACTTTCAATTAGGTTAATTGTTTTTAATAATAGATTAGATCCAAGGTTACCCATTCTTTCGCTTAGCACACTATAATTATCATCGGGGCGTATTGATAACCTGTCCTGGCAAATTACCGCACCTGTATCCACTTTTGGTTCAATGAAGAATGTACTCAAACCAGTTTCCTCATCCCCATTGATCAAGGCCCATTGAATTGGTGCAGCTCCACGGTATGCGGGCAATAGTGAGCCGTGCAAATTGATGGATCCAAGTTTCGGGATAGTAATCAATGATTTTGGTAAAATTCGAAAGGCTACCACTACAAATAGATCAGCATTTAACTGTTCTAACTCCCTTTTAAAATGGATACTCTTTAGATCTTGTTCCTGAATAACATTTAGTCCCATACTTTTAGCTTTAACTGCAATTGCCGTTTCGCTAATCTTCTTCCCCCGGCCCATTTTCTGAGGCGGATTAGAGATAACTGCTACGATTTGGTTATCCGATGCTGCTAATTTTACTAGCGCAGGTATGGCGAAAGATGGGTTACCCATGAATACGAGGTTCATGACTTGATCCGATCCATGTTTATTGATTTTTTTACAGAAACAGTTAACGTTTCCATAGTTGGTGATAGATTAAAAGTCTTAGGTAAAGAATATTGATTAAAGAACGAAACTTTCCTTCGTGGTATTTATTTTTCTCGATTTATTAGAATTCATTTTAATCTGTTTTAACTTTTTCCTGTACTGTAAAGCCATTAAGCGTGAAACGCGATCGATAATAAAAACACCTTTTAAGTGATCAACTTCATGTTGAATGGCACGAGCTAGTAATCCATCAAACTCTTCAACCTGATCTGATCCGTCTGGTAGTTGATATTTAAATCGTATACTTTCTGGACGCTTAATAGGCAATCTTATTTCTGGAATTGATAGACACCCCTCTTCTAGTTCTGATTCTCCAAAACTTTCCAATATTTGCCCGTTAACGAAGATATGAGCTTCATCTACTTCATCAGTATGAGACACATCAATTATCATCAAATTCATATCTATACCGACCTGGTTCGCGGCTAAACCTATCCCTTCTTGCTCGTACATTGTATCAAACATATCCTCAATTATCTTGGGTAAAACAGAATAATCTGTAACTGGTTTGCATTCTTTACGCAAAATTGGAGATCCGTATTGCACGACATTCAAAACAGCCATTAGTTCTGGGCCTCTATTTGTGTGTCCTGTTCAGTTACACTATCTGCTAATCCAGCAATCGCTGAACGGTTGATGTTAATGTTCAAATTCTTGTCTATTTTTAACACAAGAATTTTACCCTGATTTTTTATACCGGCAATTGTACCATGAATACCACCAATTGTAATTACTTTATCGCCTTTCTTTAAAGCACCTAACATGTTTTGCTTCTCTTTCTGGCGTTTTGTTTGGGGGCGGATCATTAAGAAATAAATTATAACCATGATCAGAAAGAAAGGAAAGAAAGCAGCAATTCCTCCACTACCCTGAGGCGCGTCTGGATTGGCAGCAAAAGCATAAAGAATTTCCACAAATGTCTCCTAATTATTAGAAAAAAATTACCGACGGTTGTAAGTAATCACAAGTTTTGCTTTGAATAAGATTAATTCGGCTGTGGTAAAGTAATCTCTATCGTTGTGCCGTTACCAATATTTGATTTGGCTACCCGAATTGAACCACCATGTATTTCTTTTATTATCCGTGCTGTAAGTGATAGACCTAGTCCCCACCCTTGCGCCTTACTTGTGAAACCAGGTCTAAAAATATTTCGCCAATCTTTCCTGGAAATTCCTTTACCTGAATCCACTATCTGTATAACCACATTTTTGAAGTTCTTTCTCATCCTAATACAAATTTTTCCATCGCTGTCAAGCGCATCTATCCCATTTTTAATTACGTTTTCAATGGCCCATGATATTAATACACCATTAGCATTAATATTTATTTCAGAGTCAATCTCATTACTCAATTCTACAGTTTTACCCATTGATGGCAGTCTTCGGTCCAAATAGGATACAACTTTTTCTATTATTTCAGATAAATTTATTTCTTCTAGTTTTGTTTCAGATCCCATTTTGCTAAATCTGTCATTCACCTGTTGCAGTCTATCTAAATCGAGATCCATATCCTTCAAAATTTTGTCTCCGTCTTCTGGTTTTGTTTTAAGCCGCTCTATCCATCCCATTAATGCAGAAATTGGTGTACCCAATTGGTGGGCTGTCTCACGCGCCATTCCTACCCATATATTTCGTTTTTCACTGTTTCGTATAATTGTAAAACCAGTAAATCCCAAAAATATAAATAATGTTACTGCCCCAATTTCCAGATAAGGTAACCACATTAATCTTCGAATTTGTTTCGAATCACCATAATGTAAATGTCCAATAACTATTGATTCACTTGTTTTTGAATTATTAAAAAGTAACGCTATAGGTTCATTTTGCTGATCCATGGTTTGCTGGATTTTAATTAGCTCTTTAATTTTCGGTTCCTTCGATATATTTTTTGAATAAATCGGTTTATTATCAACACTTGAATAAATAATTGGGAATTGTACTTTCTTAATAATTTCATCAAACACAAAATTCAAGTTAGCGTCACTTTCATCAGATACGGTTTTTGCAATGATCTCGGCATAAAGTTTTACTATCTCGCGATTGTCTTCGCGTAACTCATTCACTATGTGTTGGGTATATCCCAACAAACCAGCTATAAGCCCAATACCGATAATAAACAGACCTGCTTTTATATTGCCGGTATATTTAAAAAGATCCATTACAATTTTGGCGATTTAACCAAACCGAAAGCAATGATTCCAATACATAATAGAAATGCCACAGTAGATATGGCGATACCTTTTCTGAAAGATGATTTGTCATAAATAAATTTAACTTCGTGGTTTCCTGGGGGTACAATTAAACCTCTAATTACTCCGTTTGTCTCAAAGTATTTGACTTCTTTACCATTAATCTTTGCCTTCCAGCGTAGAGGGTAATATACTTCACTGATTACTAAAAAACCTTCTTCTGTAGACTCTGTTTTGACTGTCAGTTCATGCAATGAATGCTGTATATCAACCACACTCCCTAATTTAAAAGATCTGTTTGATTCAATATCAGATTGACTCACGAATGCAGTTCGACCAGGATTAAAGGATTGGGCAGTAAAAGTATCCCAAGGCAGGTTTTTCTCCGCGTGGACTTCCACATTCTCTACAAACCATGCTCT
>CAYYXU010000128.1:0-4956 GCA_964475645.1 uncultured bacterium
GGGCGTGAAAGATAATAAGAGCTCGTCGATATACCAAGCGTGCCGACGGGCTCTTGTCTATTATCACTCTTAAAATTCCCCTCTAAAAATACAATCATAATTTGTACCTGTGAATCCTTATTAGTGTTTAAAACTGCCGGTACATTATATTGCTTATATGAAGATTTGTCCACCACTATTAGAGTACAAAAAGATAATATTTAAACCAGTATTCATGAATAAATTCTACAGGCAATTTGGAAGAAACCATGGATAAAAAGTCTTCTTATACAAAACAAGACCTACTTGATATTGGCACCGGGAAGGCTTTCGGAAAAAAGAACGGCAAATTGCCTATTCCGCCTATGCTCATGATAGATCGAATCTTGAATATTTCAACAACAGGTGGTAAATATGATGCTGGTTTTATCAAAGCAGAAATGGATATTGATCCAGAGCATTGGTATTTTAAATGCCATTTCAAGAATGATCCCGTCATGCCCGGATGCTTAGGGTTGGATGGATTCTGGCAATTAATTGGATTTTTTCTATCGTGGGCCGGTGGCAGAGGTAGGGGCAGAGCCTTGGGTGTAAAAGAGTTAAAACTCAAAGGCCAGGTACGTCCTTATCATAATAAGATAACGTATTTAATTGATATAAAAAAATTCATTACCAAACCCACTTATATGGCTTGGGGGGATGCTGTAATGAAAGTAGATGATAAAGATAAAGCCATTTATTTTGCAAAATATCTCCAAGTTGGTTTATTCGAAAAGTTAGTGTGGGATAGCGGGATGGATCCCGCTCTTGATCCTTTTTAATTACATTTAGTAAAAATAATAAATAGCTTTCTGCCGCAAGCCTGAGCAGTGGTGGGGTTTGCCATTTATAGATATTTAGGTACACTTAGCACACCCTAAATAAATTATTAATATCCTGTGTAAATTTTTTGTCTATAACAAGGTGTCATCAGAATAACAGAGGAGGTCTTTATGAAAGATTTATTTCCAATATCCATATTCACAATTATAGTTCTTTTCAGCATTTACCAAAATTTTAGAATATGGGATAAGGTATCAGATGATAATCAATTTACACATCAGGTGATTATTGAGAATAAAAAACTAATCAAACAATTAAAAATCGATCAAAAAGAACTGATACAACCGTTAGAAAAACAATTTTCTGATATTATACAAAACCAAAAAAAGATGATAATGACAATCGACACGATTCGATCAGATTTATTGTTTTTTAAATAGAATACAAAATTAAAATAAAAAGACCAATCCAAAGGGATAGGTTTTAAACAAGTGCATCCCAAATTAATGATTTTTTTGTTTATAGACATTTAGTACTTCGGCTTCGTAAAATAACCCAGCTTTGTTATAATAGTTTACCTAAGGAGGGTGCTTTGAAACGTTTAATAATCAGTTTATTTATTTTCTCAAATTTTCTATCAGCACAGATAATTTCAATAGATCCGGATTCACTTTATCAATATGTAATGCCAGGTGATTCTGCTACCCAGCAGCTTGCGATTTCAAATAGCAGTGGAGATGATCTTATTTTTTATTTTGATACCACAACAACAATAGCAAATACATTTCACTCGCAACCAGATACTGCAAATTATCACACAGGTACTACTGATGGAATTTCATTTACTGAAACAAGCCTTATTAAAACACATGGTTGGGACACCCCACCCCGCAAGGAAGTAGGCTGGGCTATTTTCAATATTTCTGGTATGTATTATAACATTGAAGTTGATTCAATCATTTTCAATTATTATGTGAATGATACACATGATCCTTGGTGGTTGGTTGTACCAGTAAACGTTGACCCCCTTACCTCATCTGCTACAACTGTTTATTCTGGTATTCTTTCCGGAGCGAGTACCGGAATCCCTTATCTCAATCGAGATGAACCTGAAGAATTTGCTGATTCTTCCTGGTATTCAAATATGTTGATCAATGGTGCCAATGATGATTTGAAAAATGCTATTGCACAAGGATATTTTATTATTGGTTTTACAGAAGAGAGTTGGGATACAACCCATTATTTAAATATTGATGGCTGGGCTGAGCCCAACCCGCCCAGTTTAGATATTTACTGGAGCATGACAGACGGTAGACAAGGAGTATATCGTGCACCGGCTATTCCAGAAAACCTTATTATCAATCCAAACTTTGAAAACAATAGATTGGTATCATTAAATACATCTTCATCTAGGACATCAAATAGAGATAATTATCCCAGTTGGTTGAACATAGATCCGATAGAGGATATGGTAGATGGCAATTCAACTTTCGATGTAAATATTACATTTCATGCGCCTGAAAACTTTCCTGGAGGAACATTATATACTTCATTAGTATTAAGAAGTAATGATCCAATTGACAGTCTTTTAACGATTCCCACTTATCTTGAAATTCCAGACATATATCCACCTAATTTTGCTGATAGTATAACAGCTACAGTAGAATATGGGTACATAAATTTAAATTGGGATGCTTCCCTCGATGCAAGTTTACATAAATACAATATATATAAAGGATCAGGATCCAGTGGTATATCAAATATATCCACTATTTCTTTGGTTGATAGCGTAGTCGGTAATCCACCAGTATTAAACTATCGGGATTCTGTTGTGACACAAGAGCAAGTATATCATTATAAGGTTTCAGCAGTGGATCTTGCAGGAAATGAAAGTACTTTGTCTGATACTGCGAGTATTTTGTATGCGTTTCCTACAATTTCAGTGAATTCTGATTCAATGTACCAATATTTGTTACCAGGTGACAGCGCTGCCCAGACGTTTACAATTGCAAATGAAGGCACTGATACTCTTTTTTATTCCATCGCAGCTGATGTCGGATGTGGAGATTATTATATTGACAATCTGCCATTCTTTGCTAATGGATCGAATGTTGGGATGGGCGATGATTGGCCAGTCAACAGTGGGGTTACCCAGGGTGCTGATGTAGCATATACTTTTGATGTTTATGAGACTGTAACCATTGATGTTTCTTTATGTGCTGTGGCTACAAATTATGATTGCAGATTAGAAATTTTTACCAATGATGATCCTGAATGTCTTAATCCAGTTAGCACTGGGTATGCTAATGATGATGGCTGGATTGATTGCGCCATTGAACAACCTGATCAACAATTTGAGCCAAGCTTATTAACGGATGTCACATTAGCTCCAGGTCAGTATTATATAGTTGTAGACGGATATGATGGTGATACTGGTAATTATGGTATAACAGTGACGGAATCGGCATCCAATGGGCGTTCATTTTCAATGGGTAATAACAGTATTGAATATAGGTTAAATAAAATGCAGCAACATGGTATAGGCGATGCATCCATTGACTTATTCCAGAACCAGATCAAAGCCGTACCAGCAATCCAAACCCCAAATGAAAGAAGCGCTTTTACAAGAGATAATAATATTATGATTGAAACCGATCCAGACAGCGGTATGGTAATACCAGGTGATTCAGTTCTTATAAATGTATCTATGTCTGCACCATCTGATGACCCAGGTGGGGTATATAATTCTTTTATTAGAATATTTAGTAACGATCTAATCTATAGTATAATGGAAATTCCGATAACGATAGAAGTACGAGACATATTTCCACCTAATCCAGTTGAAGATCTAACGGCTACACCAGAATATGGATACATAAATTTATCGTGGGATGCTCCCCTGGATTCGGGTATACATAAATTCAATATATATAGGGGAGACAGTCTATCAACTATCGCTTTGACAGACAGCGTAGTTGGTAATCCACCTGCTTTAAACTATCGGGATTCTGTTGTGACGCAAGAGCAGGTATATTATTACCAGGTTTCAGCAGTGGATCGGGCTGGAAATGAAAGTACTTTATCTGATGTTGAAAGCGCAATATACTTGGCTCCCATTTTAGTCATCAATGAATTTTTAGCATCAAATGATTCCTGCTGTACAGATGAGAGTGGGGAATATGATGATTATATTGAAATACATAACATTGGTACAGCAGCAGCAGATATTGGTGGTTATATAATTACAGATGAGATTGGTAATTATGATGACTATTACCAGATCCCAACTGGTAATGATTCCACCATTATAGAACCAGGAGGTTTTTTACTGTTATGGGCAGATAAGGACTCAGAACAAGGTGTATTGCATGTTGAGATCAAATTGAGCATTGCTGGAGAACAGATTGGTCTATTTATGCAGGATTCGATTACTGTTATAGATACTTTAACATTTGCAGAACAATTTGATGATATTTCTTATGGCCGTTATCCTGACGGATCCGATAGCTGGCATTTTATGCATCCTTCTCCAGACACAACTAATACAGCATATAATGTAATCCCAGCAGCTTTTTCTCTATCAGAACCAAGCAATAACACTCAAATAACGATAGATGAATCCAACGTGAATACTGGTTTTATCGCATTCACATGGGGTGCATCATCTGATGCTAATGGTGATTCACTTTATTATCTTATGCGCGCCGCAAGTGCTGAAATAGGTGACCACGGTTTGGATACGAATGCTACGTCCATTGAGTTATCATACCTGGATATAATTGAAGACATGTCAGAAAATAACGTCACAGCCGCCACACTGGACTGGACTGTTCATGTTACTGATGGTATCGATACAGTAGAAGCAGATAATGCGCCTTTTTCAATAACCATAGATGGTGCTGATGCGTTGAGTGCTTATCTGGAAGGATTGATACCAGATGAATTTTCTCTTCACCAGAACTACCCCAACCCATTCAACCCAGTAACAACATTGCGGTATGATTTACCAGAGGCTGATCTCGTTAGTATTACTATATATGATATGCTGGGCAGGGAAGTAAAGACCCTAATAAACCAAACGCAAGAGGCTGGTTACAGATCAGTAATCTGGGATGCTACAAATGATTACGGGAAACCAGTTAGTGCTGGTATTTA
>CAYYXU010000129.1:0-4904 GCA_964475645.1 uncultured bacterium
AGTTTGTATGGTTCTTATACAAATATGACATCAGAGACGGATACGGTGAACAGTTTTGTAGCAGCATTAACATTAAACGCTGAGCGAATTCCGAAACTAAGCGAAGCAACAGCATTTTATCAGCGTTCTAATGATAAGAATCCCTTTGATTTCGAAAATCCATCCGTGAATACCGTAATGGGATATAGATTGGGGTACGAACTCGGTAAGGGAATTAGTGTTATTATGGATTATCGTCAATTCTTCCGTTACACAGGTGCGTTGAATGATGATGGCACTGGCAAACTAGAACCAGTAGTTCAAACTACAATCGAAACTTCTTTCAATTTCTAGTGAAAGATACTGATCCAAGGACCATATACAGATATGACACGGGCGGAAGGGGATTTAAAAGGGCAGCTATTTTTCTTTTTTTACTTGCAGGTCTAATGGCAGTTTTTGCGATATATTGGTTAACCCCATTTTTAGGAGTATAATATGAAATTATCTATTGAATACTGTAACGTTTGAAACTATTTACCAAGAGCGTCCAGGATGGCCGCTGATCTACTTGAAAAATATGGTAATAATGTGACTGAGTTGACTCTTGTTCCATCTGGTGGCGGTGTCTATGAAGTGAATAAAAATGGTAAATCAATATTCTCAAAAAAAGAATTGGGAAGGTTCCCAGAACTAGACGAAATAATTGCTATAATTGAATCGTAATTTCACTTTTTTCTTATCCTGTTTTTTAATCCTGGCCGAGCTGAGCGCCCAGACGCCAGACATTATACCACTCAGTAAAAAAGTAGGTCTTACAGTTGATGCTGAAGAAAATGTATTTTTCCGAATTTTCCCAGATATTGATGGTTTTTATAGCGCTCAGTTTTACGATGCGGGAAATAATAAAATAATTATCCAAATTGTTTTTGTAGAATTTAGTCAGCGTAGCGTGCGAAGAAGATCTCTTACTACGAGGGAATTCATAGAGCTGCAACAACACGTAGATTTACAACCGTACATTACTACACATGATCGCGAAGGAATCAGTAATAATTTAACTTATCTTACAACAATGAATATTTTGGAATCAATACCACCAGATCAATTTATTATTATAAAACACCGCACTGGAAAAAAGGTCCGAGGTGCATTGATCGGCGTTGAAAAGCGGCAGTTAACGATCCAAACACCCATATCAGTTGAAAAAATGCCCATCTGGGATATGGCTAGTATAACTTATAGAAAAAATATTAGGGAATTACCAAAACTTAAAGGTTTTTTATATGCCCTTTCTGCTTTGGGTGGCGTAATATTGGCAGAGTTATGGAACGAGCAAACTCACCCAAGGATTGATCAGGTTTGGCACTTTCGATTTCTTGGCACAGTATTAGGAATGCTAGTGGGTGCTGAAACATACGAAGCAGTGAATATCATATCATCACCAAAAACATTTCTTGCATTAACTCCAGAAGAAATGGATAAATTAAAGAACTAAATTTTGGGAGAAAACATGCCTGAACCTAATTCAGAAGAAAAAGTACCAAAATTAACTGAACAGCAAAAATATGTTAATGAGAAGATAGCAGTGCTATTGGATCAAATTGGTGATGAGTATGGTGAATCTCTTACACAGCAATTAGTACAGCGACTAGATACAACCGTAGCTGATTTTCATGAGGAAGTAACCAATCTATTATCAGAATTAAAAGAAAAGTCTGTAAGTCGACAGCAACAGTTGCGCGATGCATGGCAGCATCGGTTCGATACACCACCTCAAGTAGCAGAAGTTCCAGCGACTGCAACTGAAGCAACTCCATCAGAAGGTGAAGATTCCAGTGATTGGGAGAAACGATTAGAAACAATGGAATCGGGAGAAAAAGGAAAAGCATCGGATGATGACAAAAAGAAAAAGAAGAAGGGGTTTTTCGGTCGTAAGAAGAAGTGATAAGGCCATCTCGGGGCTATCAGCTAAAATATCAATTATTTCTCTTTTATTTAATTTGGTTTGCTAATTGTGTTTTACTTGGGCAGCCAAATAACAAATTCATTGATTATAAATCATTAACCAAGCGCGTTTATAATTTCACCAAAGTAGAGTTCATCACTGAAGAGGGTTTATTCAATGATGCCATTTGTACCTTACCCATACCGGATCTGAGAGAAGATAGTCCACCGTTTTTGGCAATTTATTATAAGCGTACCAATTCCCAATGGTTCACCGAATCACTTTATCGAAAGCGCGTGCGTTTTAGTTTTCGCGATGGTGTGATAAAAATAGAACGCTCCAACTTCTGGAACTGGCATGAGTTGGAAGAAATAAAGATAGTTGTGCTTTATTAAAGTTAATCTTGCTACGCTTGCTTCCTCAGATAAAAATCAGGTAAATTTTATGATGGACGGGGCCGTAGCTCAGTTGGGAGAGCGCAGCGTTCGCAATGCTGAGGTCGAGGGTTCAATCCCCTTCGGCTCCACCAGCCAGTTTATTGTTAAATTGGATGATTGAAAAGTTCGTTGAAAATTTGGTCGTGCTAGGTGGGGAGGTAGCGGTGCCCTGTAACCTGCAATCCGCTATAGCAGGATTTAACGCCATAGAGAGGCTTATTCCGCGTTGGGTTTACTAAGCACGTGGTATTGACGTTTCAGCCCATTGCAATGGAATTACACCAAATCCCGTCAGGCCTGGAAAGGAGCAGCGGTAGGTGTTTTATTTCATGTGCCGATGGATCACTGAAATCGAACTAACGACTTTTGTATACTCGGCATCCGGGCATGTCAATCTATGGTGCACGACCACTATAAACTTAGGTAATTTCTTTAGCACTAAATTAATGATCTAATGTCTTATCAAATTCTATCTTTAAAATATCGCCCACAATCTTTTGATGATGTTGTGGGTCAGGCTCATGTAACACAAACACTTGTTAATGCATTTAAAAAAGAACGAGTAGCACAGGGTTATATATTTACCGGACCGCGGGGAGTTGGGAAAACAACCACCGCACGTATTATGGCAAAGGGATTGAATTGTTCGGATTCTAAGAATGGCGAGCCCTGTAATGACTGTACTGTTTGTAATGAGATAACAGAAAGTAGAAATCTGGATGTACTTGAAATTGATGGTGCGTCTAACCGCGGGATTGAAGAGATTCGCAATCTGCGGGAATTGATCAAGTTCACACCCATGAACGCTCCTTACAAGATTTTTATTATCGATGAAGTACACATGCTTACAAACCCTGCATTTAATGCATTGTTACGCACCCTAGAAGAGCCACCAGCTCATGGGAAATTCATTATGTGTACCACAGATATTCATAAATTACCTGCCACAATTATTTCCCGCTGTCAGCGATTCGATTTCCATCGCCTGCCTATCGAAGTAATTAGGGAAACAATAAACAATATTATCAGCAAAGAGGAATTACAGTCGGACAGTGCCTCTGTTGATGCTATAGCAAGAAAATCAGAAGGGAGCATGCGCGATGCATTAAGTATTCTCGACCAGGTCATCGCCTTTTCCAATGAACAGATTGTTTTTAAAGAAGTTGAAAAAGTACTGGGTCTTATCCCTCATGATATCTACTTCGGTTTTACGGACGCCATAAAAGATAGAGATAGTGCAAGTTTGCTTACTAAGCTCGTACAAATTCGAGATCAGGGACTCCCGGCGGATGATATATTAAGCGGATTAAATAAACATGTGCATAATCTGATGTTTGCTACCATCACTGATGGATTAAAAACAGTCGAATTAAACGATGATTTAAAGCGGCAATATATAGTTTCAGCAGAGTCTTGGGATGTGCGGGATTTACTACGGATTTCCCAGGTTATAACAGATGTTGAGACACGCATTAAACGGGCCAGCCAACCTTACATTATGCTGGAAATGATGGGTTTAAAAATATTTGAAATGGACGAATCAGTATCTATCGAACAATTATTAAAGAATTCATCACAGCAATCCGGTAGTTCTTCACAAACAGCACCTACTCATAAAAAAAAAATAAAAACTGATAAAACAGATAAGCGAACTGGCGCTCAAAATGTTAAAAAGGGTGAAACAGGTGAGACTAATGGACTCATTGCAAAACAAAATGAAGTCAATGAACAAAAAAAAGATGATAAAACAAAAAAAAAAGCTGGACTCAACGTTGAGGAATTAAAAGATAAATGGTCAGAAATTATCACCAGTGTAACGAATCTACGTACTTCAGTCGGGATGATTCTGGAGCATTGTATACCCTTAGAATTTATTGGAAGAAAAGCCCAGGTTGGGATGGTGAACCAGCCGCGTTTTAATCTGGATCTGATCAGGAAGAATACGGAAATGATTGAAGATGTGGCTGCAAAACACATGAAACAGAATATGAAAATAAATTTCTTTACTATTGAAAAAGATGAGGATATGGCAGAAGAATTATCAAAAAATGGTGTACCCCAAGACCAGACTGCAAGTACAAAATCCAACCTGGTAGTGGATCGGGTCATAGAATTGTTTGATGGTGAAATACTCCGCTAAAACTATTATTAGGATAAACGAATGATTAATCCAAAGAAAATGTCTCAGATGATGAAACAAGCGCAGCAAATGCAGAAAAAAATGAGTGCGGTGCAAGAAACACTAGAAGACCTTGAAGTGGAAGGTGTGGCTGGCGATGGCTTAGTTAAGGTGAAAATGGATGGCAATCAAAAATTACTTGATATCAATATTGATCCTGATGTTCAGCGGGAAGATTTAGACCTGCTTGAAGACTTGATCTTGATTGCAGTAAATCAGGCAGTGATTAAATCGCATGATAAAGCACAAAAGCGCATGAATGAAGCTACAGGTAACATAATGGGTAATATTAAGCTAGGGGGGATGTGATGGAATCTTTTCCTGATAGCATTATCCGTTTGATCGATAGATTCTCACGATT
>CAYYXU010000130.1:0-4887 GCA_964475645.1 uncultured bacterium
TGCCGATTCAAAACCACTACCACTACGAGCATCCGTTATGGATGAAACAGCAAAATAATACGTGTTATAATTTGTCAACCCCGAATCTGAGTAGGTCATGACACCAACTGATACGCTGTCTACCAGGACAAGAGACGATGAACTGGTACCCCGGTAAATACGATAATACTCTAGATCCGACGCATCAACCTCATCCCAGATAATCGTTACAAACGAGTCGCCGACTGCGGAAACAGTTAGATTAGCTGGGGACGCCGGAAAAGGCGTTACTGCCTTTGAGTTCTCATAGGCGCCCAGGTCTGGATTGCCGCCGGCACTGCCAGGCCTGATGCCATTATTAATATCATATAGAGGTGCGCTTAAACTTCCAAAAGAGCTTACACCAGCACCAATTGCAATACTGGTATCGGACAAGGCATAATTTGTAGCACTGGTAAATCTTGGGTTGACGGTGGATAGAAAATTGAAATCATCCAGGTCACCGAGACCGGTGCTATCACCATGCTCAATAATTGAATAATCTATTTCCGTCTCATCATCGCCCCAGTGTTGTCCGTTTGTAGATAGGCTAAGTCGGTTATTATACCCACTGCCACCACTAATTGTGTTGCCATAAACAATGGAATTGAACATCAATACATGGTTATCGGTGCTTTCCCTGTATATACCGGCACCGCCATAACCCCCCTGCCGCCAGGACTGATCATTAGAGAAAATATAAGGAACCATCTCATTATCAGCGATGGTTGAGTTAATAATTACGAGTTTTGCATCATCCTGACCGCTTTGGACTACATTATCTGGAGCGAATGAAATCCCGCCACCATAAGCAATAACATACTGATCATTATTATTATTAGTATATCCAGAGCTGATTTTATTATTGATGACTACACAATTCACCAGTTTTAGCTGGGGATGGCTGGATGAAATCGCTCCGCCGTAAACACTCTCGCCCAAGACTTTATTACCTTTAAATGATGTATTGATAAAACGTACGGGGCTGCTGCTATAGGAAAGGAAGTTATCAATATAAACCGCTCCACCCGATGCGTGCCAGGCGCCGCCGCTACGGCCGCCTTCTGTGTCGATTTCATTTGAATCAATACGGCAATTTTTAAATGTGGGCAGTGCCCCCCAGCCAATATATACAGCGCCACCTTTAAAGGTAAATTCAGTAGAATAATCAGATGAAAAATGGGTATAGTTACCAGCAATGATGCAGTTATTAAACTGGGGTCGGAAAGCAGTTGAATCATAACCGCCACTTGCAGATACCTGGCTGCCAGCCAGACGGATAGGACCTTTTATGTTCCCAACATTCGAATTGTTTGGATCAATGCTTAAGTTTCTAAATTCACAATTATTGAACACCGGTTCAGCGTCTTCAATATCAATAACGCCATGGTCTTCCCCCGAAAGATTAGTGATGCTGGAATTGATAAAACGGCAATCCTGGAACAATGGTGCCCATGAAAGCGCCGAAGAAATACCAGGTCCTGCAATATGGATCAGCGGTTCATCGTCAGGTCCATCTTTAAATGTAAAACCAATAAAACGGGCATCATTACTGTACCCACTGTAACTATTAGATTCGGCATCCAAACCTAATGCCGGATAATCACCCTGACCATCAATAAAAGTTGAATCACTGCCGCTGACGGATTCAATGACAATGTTTTTTCCTTTAAGATCAATTACAACGTCGGCACTGGTTTGCTCGCTAATAGAAAGGTTATACCCCCCCTGGCTAAAACCACCGGACTGCTGGATTTGCACTTGGCCGGGGCTGAGACTAAAGGTCGTGTTTTCCGGACTTTGGGCAAAAAGATTGAAATTATATTGATTATTATAATAGTTTGATGAAATTGACCAGGATGATGACGGGAATGATGCTTGATTACTATGGGAAAAATTGACCGATGTTATGTTATTTCCACTAACGTTAAATGTTCCCGATTGGGAACCACTACCATCAGTAAAAGTAAATGTAATCGTAGTGCCGGAGCTTGATTTAGTGTATGTACCATATTTTACGAGTATACGTTTACCAGATGTGGTTCCGTCAGCATCAATTGCTGCCTGAATGGAAGAAAAAGGATTCCCCGCTGAACCGTCCCCAGAAGTATCATTACCGTTATTGGCATCTACAAAAACGTCAACCCCCGTATACTGCGGTGTGCCTGATAATTCAGTGGATTTTTCACTTTCATAAGAAGCGCTATCAATAGCCGAAAGTCGGAAATAATAGGTAGTATTATTGCTTAAGCCAGTGAGTGTTTCAGTGGTATCAGACCGGCCGCTTACATCCGTATAGTTTTCCGTCGACCCAGAAGATGTACCATAATAAATACGGTATTTGGAAATATCCGTTTCAGGGTGTTTTGTCCAACGCAGGCGCACCTGAGCATTACCAGTCACAAGGGCTGAATCCGTGGGGCTCACCCATGTTGGCGCAGCCGGTACTGGACTTACAGAAAGGTTGTTTTCATAGGCACCGGGGTCTGGATTGCCACCGCCGCTTCCAGGGCGGGCATTACCACTTTTATCAGTGCTGGGTATTTTGCTATCACCAGTATATAATCCACCGTTTGCCGCTGCCCCAATACCCAAAAGCGGGCTATTATTTGCCAGCCTGTAGTTATCCTGATCCTCAGAAACGAACTCTGGATCACCTATTACATTCCCGGTCCCGCTGGATGGGCTTTCCTGCAGGCCACTTTTATTAAACTGCACAGTTGTACCAGTTAAACTCTCAATCATATGCGTATTCCCCGTGGTACTGTTACCCCAGACAATAGAATTGAGTACATATAGAGCCGTACTGCTGGATTCCACCCAAAATGCGCCACCATTACCATTGCTTTGAGCAATATCATTTTTAGCCTGGTTACCAACTACAGTTGAGTGCACCAGGGTCACCTGCGCAGCACCTTCAGCATATATTGCACCGCCTTCAGCATGAGCTGTATAATCTTCTACCTGAGTCCAATTGTCTGCAATCTCAGAGTTGATAATATCCAGCGCACCAGCACCATATATATAAATTGCACCGGCACTGGCATGGGCATTATAACCATTACCGGTACTTTGATTATTTTTTATAGTAGAATTATTGATCGTTACTGTATAAGAACTGGTATTGCTAATCCGTATGGCACCGCCTTGCGCAACTTCACCATTGTTCCATGTATTGGCAGTATTATTACCAATACTCACATTTTCCATAGTAACGGATGTATTAACTATTTTTACAGCACCGCCTTCTCGAGAATAGTTGTTGGGACCCAACGTCAGGTTCTTCAGCAACACGGGGCCAGCAGCGTTATCAATTAATATCGCACCGCCGCCTTCCCACTTATAACCATTGGTAATCTTCATGTCCTGAATGACAAACCCATATCCGCTTGCTGCTAAATATGAATCATCATCAAGGGCAAAAAGATGACCATTTTGCTGCAAATTAAATGCTGTGGAATCTGCACCTGCACCCATGATAACCAACTGCTTTCCATTTGGATCTACAAAACGGTTGCCTTGATTATAGCCATAGTAAGTACCTGCGGCAATACTCACTGTATCGCCGGAGTTTGCTTTCCCCACAGCATAGGCTAGTGTAGAAAACGGGGTGTTAACACTGCCGTCATAACTATCACTGCCATTGGTAGACATATACCACACTGGACCATTGTAATTTGGTGTAGCTGAAACAATTTCAGATACCGAGCCAAAAGACCCATCTGCGCCTTTATACTTAATGGAGAAATAATATGTAGTATTATTTGTCAGGCCGGTGATCGTATGGCTTGTATCAGTTACAACTATCGCGGTTGATAGCGTCTGGTAAGATGAAGATGTTCCTTTATAAATATATACCGAATCTATGCCCGTACCGCTGGGACTGGTCCAAGATAATGCTGCCTGCTGATGCCCTGCAGTAACCATTAGGCCAACGGGTGTTTCCACTCCCGGTGTCGCTGAAACAGGTGAAGACATTGAACTTACATCGCCATCACTTTGCTTCGTTTTTATACCATAGTAAAAAGTTGTACCATTGGTGAGATTTACATCTGAATAGGATGTTGCAGTTGATGCAACTGAATCAATAATGGCCAATCCTCCAACGGTGCTACCTCTATATATAAGGTAATTTGCAATGCTATCTGAGGTAGATGCTGTCCAGCTTAAATTCACCTGCTGATATAATGAAGTAGCCGTTAATGAGGATGGCGGTTGGACGCCGGCTTGATCAACAAGTAAGCGAATAGACAAAACTTTATTATCAGGTGCGAGGTTCAAATAATTATTAAAAGGATAATGTCCTGCCCCACTATCTGACCAGCCCCTGATACCGCGGTTCGTACTTACTTGTCTCATGTACGTGCCACCGCCTGAAACATAGGCATTATTATCATGGCTGTATTCAAAAATGAGATTGCTTACGCCATCCCATGTTATGGGTGTATTAAAATTAAGCTGAACCCAATTATTCGGGAGAAAATCACCAGCATAATAATTTGTTGGACCATGAATAACAGTTGTGCTGGAAACAAAAGCGTTTTGAAACTGTCCATTATTAGTCCAACTATAGGCAATACGAACACTATCCAGATTCATACCTGGTGTTTGGTTGACCTTTATTTTTAAACCTGTAATACTGGATCCTGATAAGATCCCGGCATCTGCCAAGTCAGAGGCCAAATAAAGAGACTGGTGTTTTACATCATGGTAGTACGCATTGAGAGGATAGCCTTGTTGGTTAACGCCAATGCCATATTCAGTGGCACCAGTTAAGAGTTCGATTGAACCATCATCGACACCGCTAGATGTACTCCCCGGTGTATCCGCGCTCCAGTCACTGCCATAGATTGTCCCTGAATTCCCGTT
>CAYYXU010000131.1:0-4800 GCA_964475645.1 uncultured bacterium
GGTGAATTTAGAACCAATGGTTGGTATTGAGTTTGAATTATGACGATTTAATGATGTATGTTTTATGTGGGATTTATTACGAAAATTAATTACTTCAGTTCCATATAATTCTAGTAGGAGAATGAATTAGATGTTTGATTTGCGCATGATCGAATTGGTGTACAGCCAGCTGACTGATCGTGTTGATGCAGCGAAAAAATTTCTGCAACGCCCTTTGACTGCAGCAGAAAAGATATTGTACAGCCATTGCTATAATCCCCAGATAGATGAAGAATTCAGTCGCGGGGAATCATATGTAGAATTCTCTCCGGACCGGGTTGCAATGCAAGATGCTACAGCCCAGATGGCATTGTTGCAATTTATGATGGCAGGCAAGGATAAGGTCGCTGCACCCACCACTGTTCATTGCGATCACCTGATTCAGGCCAAGGTCAATGCTGGTATAGATTTATCTGTTGCCAAGGATATCAATGGGGAGGTGTATGAATTTTTGGAATCTGTTTCAAATAAATATGGGATTGGATTCTGGAAACCGGGTGCTGGCATCATCCACCAGGTTATTCTTGAAAATTACGCTTTTCCTGGAGGTATGATGGTTGGTACGGATAGTCACACCGTAAATGCCGGTGGACTGGGGATGGTCGCCATAGGTGTTGGAGGAGCGGATGCAGTGGATGTTATGGCTGATATGCCTTGGGAATTATTGTTCCCTAGATTGATCGGTGTCAAACTTACTGGGGAATTAAATGGTTGGGCATCCGCTAAAGATGTTATCCTGAAAGTAGCCGGAATTCTTACCGCTAAAGGTGGTACGGGCGCCATTGTGGAGTATTTTGGTCCTGGCGCCGAAAAACTATCCTGTACTGGTAAGGGTACAATTTGCAACATGGGTGCTGAAATAGGTGCCACAACATCGCTTTTCGGTTTCGATAAAACCATGGTCAAATATCTGAACGCTACCGGGCGGGCCGAGATAGCAGAACGGGCAAGTACAATTGCTGATTATTTACGGGGAGATCCAGAAGTATATGCAAATCCTGATGTTTACTTTGACCAGATAGTAGAAATTAATTTGTCAGAACTGGAACCACACCTAAACGGACCTTTTACACCCGATCGAGCTACACCCGTTTCTAAGATGGCAGCAGCAGCTGAAACCAACGGGTGGCCCACCAAGATCGAAGTTAGTCTCATCGGTTCCTGTACCAATTCTTCCTATGAGGATATTTCGAGGTCTGCATCTATTGCCAAACAGGCAGTAGATAAACAACTCAAGGTCAAAAGTGACCTTACCATAACACCAGGGAGTGAGCAGGTTCGTTACACCGTAGAAAGGGATGGTTATTTGGGTGTGTTTGAGGAAATTGGTGGCGTGGTCCTGGCTAATGCTTGTGGGCCGTGTATTGGTCAGTGGGCCCGACAAAGTGATGACCCCGAGTCCAAGAATACTATTGTAACGTCCTTTAATCGCAATTTTGCCAAACGTAATGATGGCAATCCCAATACCCATGCGTTTGTAGGCTCACCAGAACTGGTCACAGCGCTTGCTATTGCCGGTGATCTGACTTTCAACCCGCTTGAGGATACGCTGGTAAACGCTGCAGCAGAGGAAGTAAAATTGAAACCGCCGGTTGGTGTGGATCTGCCGCAGAACGGCTTTGCAGTGGAGGAATCGGGATATCAGGCCGCGGATGAAGATGGTAGTAAAACGGAAGTGATCGTAAACCCCGATTCTGAACGACTACAACTTCTCACTCCTTTTGAACCATGGACAGGCAAGAATTTAACGGGTTTGAAGTTGCTCATAAAAGCACAGGGTAAATGTACTACAGATCATATTTCCATGGCAGGGCCATGGCTGCGGTTCCGTGGTCATTTGGATAATATTTCTGATAATATGCTTACCGGGGCAGTGAATTTTTTCAATGGTAAGAGCAATTCTGTAAAAAATCAGCTTACTGGGGTTTATGGTCCCGTGCCAGAAGTCCAGCGGGATTATAAAAAGAATGGCATCCCAACAATTGTAGTGGGTGATGAAAATTATGGGGAAGGATCTTCCCGTGAACATGCTGCCATGGAACCCCGCCATCTTGGCGTCAGGGCAGTTCTCGTTAAATCGTTTGCTAGAATTCACGAGACCAATTTGAAAAAACAAGGTGTTCTGGCGCTGACTTTTATTAATAAATTAGATTATGACAAGATTTTGGAAGATGATACTTTTGCATTTATGGATCTTGCTGAATTTCAACACGGAAAAATAATAAAGATAAAAATTATACATAATGATGAAAGTGTTGATATTGTTAAAGTTAATCATACATATAATAAAGCACAAATTGCTTGGTTCAGAGCTGGATCTGCCCTAAATCTCATTCGTGAAAGTCAGGGATAAATCATGCTGAGAGTTCTTGTTTCTGATCCCGTTGCCAATTCTGGTAATGCTGTCCTAAAGGATGCAGGTTTTGATATCGTGTATGAGCCTGATGCGAATAAAGCTGCCCTTTTGAAAATTGTACCTAATGTTGATGGTTGGATCATTCGCAGTGGTACAACTATTGATCAAGGCCTGATCGAAGCAGCAGATAAACTGCAAGTCATCGGCCGGGCCGGCGTTGGTGTTGATAATATCGATATTCCAGCGGCAACTCAAAAAGGTATCGTTGTAATGAATACGCCTGATGTCAATACAGTTTCAGCTGCAGAACATACTGTCGGTATCATGCTTGCTTTAGCACGCAATATTTCCATTGGTCATGGGGGGTTAAATATTGGAGAATGGAATCGCCATTCCCTCGTAGGTACAGAACTGAAGAACAAAACAATTGGTATCGTTGGATTGGGAAAGATTGGCCGAGAAGTAATGAGTCGCTGTTTGTCATTTGGCATGCGCATTATGGGCTATGATCCCTACATAACTGAAAATCTATTCAGTGCTGATGAAATTGTCCTCACGGATCTTGATACGTTAACCAGAGAATCGGATTTTATTACCCTACATGTACCGATGCTGGATTCAACTCGTAATCTGTTCGATCTGGAACGCATGCAAATGATGAAACCTACGGCCCGAATCATTAATGTAGCCAGGGGAGGGATCATTAATGAAAATGATCTGGCTACTGCCATCAAGGATGGCGTTATAGCGGGGGCGGCTGTGGACGTATTTGTGAAAGAGCCTATTGAGAAGGATCATCCACTGGTTAACCTTGAAAATGTTTTACTCACACCTCATCTCGGTGCGTCTACGAATGAGGCAAAGGAAGGTGTATCGATCGCCATCTGCGAAATGGTCCGTGATTATCTAGTTAATCAAAAGCTTTCTAGCGCACTCAACATACCGATAAGCGATATGACGGTGTTAAAACAGATCCAGGCTCATTTAGATTTAACGGAAAAAATGGGTATTATCCAAGGGCAATTGGCCCAGGGAGCCATTGAAAAAGTGCATATGGAAGTTCAGGGATTTTTTGAAGATTTTAAACCATTGATTTTGGCCTTTATAAAAGGATTATTGACCGATCGTATACCTGATCGAGTAAATTTCATCAATGCGGAATTACTAGCCAAGGAACGGGGTATTGTTATTGAATACGGTGCCACCAATGAAAAGGGTGCCTATACGAATCTGATCCAGACTAAGGTCACAACGAAAAACCATGAAAATTCCATTACCGGAAGTGTATTTGATGGGAATCAATTGCGCTTGGTTAATATTCTAGGCTATGAAATGGACTTGAATCCTATGGGTAATATGTTGTTTGTCAAAAATAAGGATGTACCCGGTGTGATTGGAAAAGTCGGTACATTACTTGGAACGCACGAAATCAATATTGGAGCCTACCTTTTAAGCAATGATGAACATCAGGATGGAGCATTTGCCGCAATTCGGTTGGATAGTCAAGCACCTGCTGATGTGCTGGACTTACTTATGGAAATACCTGAAATTATTTCAGTACAACAACTGCATTGTTAGACACGCGATTAATACCACTTAATCCATGATCATTGAGGGAAAGGTCCCGATCCATATTGCTGGATCGGGTATTGCTGGTATGACGGCAGCAATTAACCTATCAACGCGCGGTAAAACAGTCATTATCCATGAAAAGCATGATCGTATTGGTGGTTCAAGAGATGGGGACTTTGAAGGCCTTGAAAACTGGATCTTTTCTCATAAAGTGCCGGAATTTTTCAGCAAATGCGGCGTTGATTTTAATGCACTGCCGGCAGCACCAATATTTGACTTTAAGGTTCACGTGCGAGGTTTAAAACCAGTCAGAGTCAAATCTCCCGAACCATTTTTCTATATAGTTTCGCGAGGGACAGCGAACGACTCTATTGATAATTATATGGCCAATATATGTCGTGCAAATAAGGTGGAGTTCAATTTTGGTAAAGCGCTAACCAAGGAAGATGCCGATATTTACGCAGTGGGCACGGGGCGGGCAGCAGCATTTATCCAAGGATCTACCATCAGAACGGACCAGCCAGACCAGGTCCATTTACTGCTTGGCAAGACTTTTGCACCGAGCGGATATGCTTACCTTATAATAAATGGTGGTTTTGGTACTATTGCTACAGCATACAAAAAGAATAGAAGTAAAACTGATCCACTGCAGGCAAGTATTGATTATTTTCAGGAAATTGGACTCGACTTTACCATTGAGAAACGTTTTGCAAGCCGCGGTAGTTTTCACCTTTCTCCGCTTTGGCAGTGGTCACGGACCATAATGGTTGGGGAAGCTGGTGGCTATCAAGATTATTTATTTGGTTTTGGTATGCGCATGGCGATGTATTCTG
>CAYYXU010000132.1:0-3017 GCA_964475645.1 uncultured bacterium
CCCATGGATACTTTTTGGGATCCTTGGCCAGGAAAAACAAACGCTGTGGCCATTATTATTTGCCCCAGCGAATAAGCATACTGCCCCAAGTAAAACCAGCGCCGAACGCAGCTATGAGAAGTAGATTTCCATCTTTTAGACGTCCAAATTCGACCGCTTCATCTATACAGATAGGTATAGTCCCTGCCGTTGTGTTACCATAACGATCAATATTTATAAACACCTGATCCTCATTAAATCCGCAACGCTCTGCTGCACCATCGATGATGCGCTTGTTGGCCTGGTGAGGGATGTATAGATCTACAGCACTACTTTCTATGTCATTATTTTCAAGAATTTGCGCGCTGACATCGGCCATTCCTTTTACTGCAAATTTAAATACCACGCGACCATCCTGAGTGATATAGTGTAATCTTTTCTCTACTGTATCATGGGAAGCAGGGTGGAGGCTGCCACCGCCAGGTATCTTGAGATAGTCACCACCAGACCCATCAATACGCAAAATGGAATCTAAAACACCATGTTCTTTATGGACTGCCCGCTCAAGCATTACACCTCCGCCGCCATCACCAAATAAAACGCAGGTATTGCGATCCGAATAATCGAGTACAGAACTCATGGTATCCACTCCAATAACCATAACCTTTTTATATCTTCCTGATTCAATCATTCTGGTTGCTGTGTCCAGGGCATAAATAAATCCAGTACAGGCGCCAGAAAGGTCAAAGCCCCATGCTTTTATTGCGCCAATTCTATCCTGGACCAGTGCGGCTGTCGCCGGCGTGGCCATATCCGGAGTCACTGTTGCGATAATTATTACATCTACTTCTTCTGGATCGGTGTTCGAGCGCTGTAATAATTCTTTGGCAATACTTGTGCTCATATCCGCAGTGGTTTGTCCTTTGTGAACCACGCGGCGTTCGGTGATACCGGTTCTCGTTTTGATCCATTCATCGGAAGTATTCACCATCTTTTCTAGCTCGAAATTCGTCATGATATGATCGGGCAGATAACGGCTGGTTGCTGTAATTGCAGCTCTCAATTTACTACTACCATATGTTCAATAATGCCGTGCTGGATATCTCCCAGCAGATTTTCAGTGATACATTTTTTGGCTGCCAGGAGTGAATTTTTTACAGCTTTTGGAGAAGAATTTCCGTGGGAAACAATGATAACCTCATTTACGCCTAGCAAAGGAACGCCACCAAATTCTTCATAGTCGTAAAGCTTTTTCAGGTTGGTAAAAACAGGTTGTAGCATGCGCGCCACCATTTGATAGGACCGTTTGTTCATAATCTGTTTATCTAGCTGGCCAATAAAAAGGCTCACCCAGCTCTCACCAAATTTTAGTATGGTGTTGCCAACAAATCCATCGCAGATAAGGATGTCAGCCGGCGAATCCAGCAAGTGTCTACCTTCGACGTTGCCAATAAAGTCACTGGGCAGTTCTTTTTTCAGCAGTTTATGTGTTTCCTGGTAAAGTTCACTGCCCTTGCTTGGTTCTGAACCGATATTGACCAAGCCAATCTTTGGATTCGATTTTCCTTCCACATGATCGAAATAAATGGCAGCCATGATCGCGAACTGAAGCATATGTTCCGGTCGTGCATCAGGATTAGCACCAACATCACATATTATTTTCCCGCCGGTTGCTGTAGGAATATAGGCTGCTAAAGCTGGGCGCCTTAACCCTTCAATGCACCCCAAAGATAATAATGACGTAGCGATGATTGCACCCGTATGTCCAGCACTGACGAAGGCATCTGCAAGGCCATCCTTCACCAAGTTTATACCTTGCACGATTGATGAATCAGGTTTGGTTTTTATGGCTTTAGAACCTTGTTCATGCATGGTTACCACTTGGGTTGTATGATGGACTCTGATCCCTTTAGGGATTGACCCACCTAATTCTTCCTTTAATATGGTTTTGTCACCGACCAGAATTACTTCCATTCCAGAATTTTGATCCTGTAGGAATTGTAGTGTGCCCAAAACAGGGGATCGAGGCGCTAGATCTCCCCCCATGGCATCTAAGGCAATTTTCATTAAATGGTATTAGTCAGCAGCTGAAATAACTGGTCGACCACGGTAATAACCGCAATTTGGACAAGCGCGGTGGGGCATTTTTTTCTGACTACATTGCGGACACGTCATGATAGCCACATGTCCCGCCTTGTAATGGGTCCTACGTTTCCGACCCCTTGCTCTTGATATTCTAGTTTTTGGTAATGCCATTATTTCTCCTAATTTTTTTCTATTTCATTTAATAATTTGCTTCAAATTTTCCCAACGATCTTCTACAACGGTATCTGCATTACAACCGCAGTTTTCCCGGTTTCGATTTGTGCCACAATACTGACAAATTCCTTTGCAATCAGCTTTACAAATATTCTTTAACGACTCTTCTACCAAGACTAACTCACGGATGATGGGACCAATGTCAACTGTATTATCTACATCACCAAACCATATTACGTCATCATCTTCCTCACTTGATAGTTCAGCGTCATTGGTTAACATAATAATGAACTGAGTTGTATGCTGATCAGTAAATTCATCCAAGCAACAATCACAAATCTTGAAAAAAGGAATGGATAAATCACCAGTTAAGCGGTATCCATGCCACTGTTTTTCCGATGTCAAAGAACAGGTAATCTTATCTTCTGCAATCACTATATCCTGATCGATAAAATATGCACTGGAAATTTCAAAAAGCTGTTTATCTAATCCTTGTTCTAGATCCGCTCTAAATAGCTTCACTTCTACCATAGAAAATTACCTAGTTTATTAAGATCCATCCAAAGGGTAAAACAGTATACTGTCCCCGGATGAGAAGCGCTACCTACTTATGGATTATCATCCGTTTCTGAATCATCCTGATCCGCTTCATCCTCAGATCCTTTTCCATTTTCTCCTGTATTCGCATCACTATCATCATCAAATTCATCATCGTCTAGAGAAAAATTATCATCTTCTTCCTCTTCAAGTTCATCTTCATCTTTTCTTTCTAATAGATT
>CAYYXU010000132.1:3117-4754 GCA_964475645.1 uncultured bacterium
ACTGTCCCCATAGTATCTTCTTCGTAGGTAGCAACAATAGCCGGTGTGTAGACTAGAGCGATCAGGAATACGATACCGGTGTATACGGTAAATACCGAACCAAAGAAATACAGGATGTAGGGCAATACAAAAAGAAATTCACCAACATATGGTATTTTACCTAGTAAGGCGAATATAGCAGCAAGAAAGAAAAGGAAGGCAAGTATCAAGGCTAGTGAAACGGAACTGAATACAATCGGATGCCAGTGTTTCTTGACATAGGACCAGGCATCTCCTCCGGAATAAAATTCGTCGCCTTTCAGCTGTTTATACGTCACACGCGACACTGCAGTAGCGCCTAAAGTAATGGCATAAAACCAGAACGCAGCACCGATCCAGTAAAGTACGCAACCAATACCGGAAAGGGAATCAAGGGTTAGTAAACAGGGATAGAGCCCAAACTCTGCCCAAGCATCAGAAAAAGCCATGCCATTGATTACTGCACCTAGATAATTCAAAACCAAGTATACTGCATAGCCGATCAGGTTGGCTTGCATGAAAATAATGATTTTTTTGCCGCTCAATGCGAGGCGTGGTGCGCGAAAAATGTCCCGTACATCAAAGTATAGTTTCATTGGATCCATTTTTTCTCCTTGGTTTGTGAATAGTATTAATCTTCAAATCTTACAAAATCAACCCAGATATCCGTGGTCATGGCACTGGCGATAACTTTGCCAACAGCAAGCGCCGTTTCTCGGTTATCGTAGCTACCCACACGGACCCTAAACCAGACTTCATCCGTATCACGAAAATATGCTTTTTGAATGTAGGCATCATATCCGGATTCAATCAAATTTGCAGCCATTTTTTCTGCATCTTTCAGATTCTTTTTGGATACAACTTGAATGGTATAGCGGGATTTATCAAAAGGTATTATATATCGGGGTCTTTTTTTCTTCGCGGGTTTTGCAGCAGCTGGTTTAGGTGTAACTACTTTTGGAGATATTTCAGCAGCAGGTATTTCTATTTCTTCTGTTTTCTCTGCTTCTTCTAATTCTTCTTCTTCATCAACATCATAAACTACTTCATCTTCATTCTCTTCCATTTCTTCTTCATCGTCCTCTGATACTTCAGCGTAGTCATAATCATCGTCCTCAATATCAAGCTCTTCTTCATATTCTTCTTCCAACCAATCTTCATCTTCTTCTTCCGCTAGAGCTTCATCCTCAGTTTCACTTGTCGCCAGTGGTTCAATCGAGTCAACATTATAAGTGAACTTCTGAGTTTCCAATTCGTCACCGTATTGAAAAATTTCCATTTCAAAAACATATTTTCCTTTTGCATCAGGAATAAAAGACATTTTGGATTTATCCTCGCTGAATTCAAGAGTTTTCATGGATAATTTGCTGGCATCTGGTTGGCTGCTTATAGCCCAGAAAAGATCGATAGATTCTGTTTCTTCGGGGAGTTCGCCATTGACGTGTATTATTTCGCCAACGAATCCCTCACCCCTTGTACCACCGCAATTCATGAGCATTAATGAACCGGTAATAAGTATAAAAAAGGTGCGTAATTTCATAAGTCTTTTATTTATTCGCCCTAAGTTCACTCTGTGAGAAGAAAAAGGCAATCTCTTTTTCTGCATTCTTATCGGAGTC
>CAYYXU010000133.1:0-4753 GCA_964475645.1 uncultured bacterium
AATACTCGGTCTTTAGTAAAATAGCCTAGGTATTTCCATAACAACTTGGAGGGAGAATGCTTGCTAAGTCTTTCACGTTTATTTTATCACTAGTATGCTTATGTGCGGAAACACCGCTAAGGCCAATATCAACATATTCAATCGTTGCTCTGGACGCGGAAACAGGTCAGCTCGGAGTAGCCGTACAAAGCCACTGGTTCTCGGTGGGGACTGTAGTGCCTTGGGCCAAAGCCGGGGTAGGGGCAGTTGCCACCCAGTCCATCGCCGAACCATCCTATGGTCCCAAGGGGCTTGCTTTGATGGAAAAGGGTACCCCCGCGGATGAAGCTCTACAATCTTTGCTAGCCAAAGACATTGGTAAAAATGTTCGTCAGGTGGCCATGGTCGATGCCCAAGGGAATGTAGGGGTGCACACCGGTTCACGATGTATAAGTCATGCCAGTCACCTTACTGGTAAGAATTATTCCGTCCAGGCTAATATTATGGCAAAGTCTACTGTACCATCTGCCATGGTTCAGGCCTTTGAAAGTACAACCGGTGATCTGGCAGAACGTATGCTGGCTGCTTTGGATGCTGCAGAAGCAGAAGGGGGAGACTTGCGCGGTCGTCAATCAGCAGCAATGTTAGTAGTTAGCGGTGAACCAACAGGCGATCCTTGGACTGATCGTATTGTTGATCTTGAGGTTGCCGATCACGAGAACCCATTGATAGAATTACGACGCTTGCTGCGCATTAGTCAAGCCTACCGTCATGCTCAAAGAGGTGATGAATATATGGAAAAGAATGAAATGGATAGTGCCTTGCAGGAATATTCTGCTGCCACAAAATTATACCCAGAAAACCCGGAACTGCCTTTTTGGACCGCAGTGACCCTAGCTCAAACGGGTGAATTAGAAAAAGCATTACTGATTTTCAATGATGTATTCAGTCGGAATGGTAATCTGCGAGAATTGGTCCCTCGCATCGTCAAGGCTGGATTCCTGACTGTAGAACAAAATGTTTTACAGGAGATCTTGGCTCAGTAGTTATTGGTATTGAAGATGACTTGCAAGATGAAACTGCCCCTTCTATTTTCATTAGCTATCTTATTACTGGTGAGTTGCGATCCCCTAGTAACTGAATTCCCAACAAAGCAGGCAGCCAGGGAATACGCAGCCAATTCGATAACAGCGCCACCCAACAAGGATACACTGACCGTAGTTACTTGGAATATCCGTTTTGGCATTGGTCGAGCAGAGTGGTTTGGTGATTCCTGCGGTGAACTGGTTCTTTTCCATAAGGATGAAATTCAGAATGGGTTGGAATTACTGGCCGCAAAGATCATTGCAATGGACGCTGATATTCTGTTGCTGCAAGAGGTAGATATTGATTCTAAACGGTCTGCCTACATAGATCAGGTACAATGGTTATTAGACAATACAACAATGAATTACGGTGTCTATGCATCCATGTGGGAAGTACAATTTGTACCCAGCGATGGTTTGGGGCGCGTCAATACCGGTAATGCCATCCTATCGCGCTGGCCGTTGAGTGAAGCTGAACGATTACAACTTTCCTTGCGTGGCGATCAAGATGATCTTACTAAAGCATTCTATGTTCGCCGTAATGTGTTGCGAGCCAAGGTTAATTATCCGGATAGTCCTTTTTGGGCAGTCGATATACATGCCTCTGCATTTTCTAATGATGATACCAAACAAAAACAGTACTTGGAATTCAAGGATGTATTAGATGAGCTCGATAACCAAGGTGAAAGTTTTATTGCCGGTGGTGATCTCAATGAATTACCTCCTGGTGCGGTAAAAAATAATTATTGTGATAACGATCGCTGTCCAGGTGAAGCAGAAGAAGACGATGAAGGCTGTGATTTCAGCAATGAGACCACCTGGATAAGCCCTTTGTTTGATAGCTATGTCCCAGCCGTATCCCTTGCAGACTATCAACAGGATGAAAATCTTTATTTCACCCATGCATCCACCCACGATGTTAGCGATGAACGCTATCAGTGGAATAGGAAACTGGATTATCTTTTTACTAATACGAATTGGGTTGTTCAATCTGCAGTAACACATCAAGATGCGGTTTTGGAATCAGACCACGTAGCTGTAGGCGCTAAGTGGGTAGTGCCATGAGATGGTCTTGCATTATAATTATTTTATTATGGGGCAGGATCCATGCCGATACTAACATCTGGTCATCTGGGACTGCACATTCCCTCCCCAAAGGACAATGGGAAACCGGCCTATTCCAGCCGGTTCGTTACGGCCTTAATGATGATCAGGATATAGCGCTACATCCATTTTTTGCATTAAAATTACCTAACCTGGTTTTTAAGAAAACTTGGACACAAAAAAATAGCTGGACTATTGCTAGCCAGCATGGTATTTATTATCCAACACCACTACTGAATTACATAACTGGTGCAGGAAAATTCAAGATCGTTGCACCTCAATTTGAGTTTCCGGCGCTGATCGGTCTCACTAATGAAATACTGGCTACGCGTTCCATTGCAAAAGGACAGTTAACCGGGAAAGCTGGTCTGTTGCTTGGTTTAGGAGGGGGCGATCTAGATCCCTTGTCTACTATTGATATCCCCTTGGTATATCCTCGGTTAGCCGTTTATTATAATGGGTGGGGCCTACGCTTGGGGTCTGATTATGTGGCACCAATAAAAGGCCGCTTGTCTGGGTTTATAGATGGAGATGTGTTTCTCTTTCCAGGCAGTTCATCCGCTCTTTTTTTTGAGACAAAAGTGTTATTAATTTGGACTAAGAGCAATCGGTTGAGGCTCATGGTAGGGTATAAATTTACTTATGGCGAATATCCTTTCGGTTCCCACTGGCAAGTGCTGCCACCAAAACTGCCTACATTGCCCGGGGGTTGGCCTTTGATAGACATTCAGATTACCTGGTAGGATTCATTTAACCAATACGGTAAAATAAATTATTCGGCTGGCATAATTCGTAACGATAACTTATGCGAGTGTTTTTCCAGAAAAGAATAATCATCAGTGACGGGAATTCCCCCATCAGCAATGGAGTAACCATTATAGCCCTGGTGGTAATATTTTTTAGCACCAATACTTTAGCTTTTGCTCAATCAATTATTATTAAAGGTCAATTCTGGGGCAGTGTTATGCATGGTGATGATCCACCCATAGGCCGGTCTTCTTTTGAAACAACTTTGGGATACATACCAATGTTGTCCTTGGACCGCAATCTATCCAATGATCGTTTTGTGGATTTGGAGTGGGGCTATAGAATAGGGAAGGTGTATGCGGGGGATTATGCAATTAGCAACACTGAAGAGCCCTATCGGTTATGGATGCGTTATTCAAGCGATCAAATTGAGGCTCGCCTAGGCCTGCAAAAGATTGCATTTGGCCCGGCAATGGTGTTGCGATCACTGGCTTGGTTTGATACGATTGACCCCAAAGATCCTACCGGCCAAACTGATGCAGTAGAAGCGTTCAGGTTACGGGTATTTCCCACAAGTTCACTAGCCCTTTGGCTATGGTCCATCAATAATGATAAGGATACATTGTCTTATGGTGGCCGGGCAGAACTTTCAACCAGTATTGGAGAATGGGGATTAACCTTTCACCAAGACCCAGCTGAAATGGGCCAAAACGTGGGCCAATTTCCTATTTTCATTTCCGGCCCTCATCAGCGCGCCGCTGTAGATTACCGCTATGATGGTTATTTCGGGTTCTGGTTTGAAGGGGCAGGAATATTTCCTGATAGTAAACAAGATGTGGAATTGAATCGCTTTACACTGTTTACTTTGGGTGCGGATTATACCATTCCTGTTGGTTCTGGGTTGTTGATCATGGCGGAAACAATGAAAATTAACGGCTCATCCACCACAGCAAATAGCAACAGTGAACAGACATATACGGCTCTGATGGCCAGCCTGCCAATCAATATGCTTCACCAGCTCATGTTCATTACCCAGATAGATTGGGATAATAGCCACATATATAATTACCTAAGGTGGGGTATTACCTATGATCATTTAAGTTTAAATTTTATTTTATCAATTAGTCCGAAGCGAAGCGACTACGACATAGCGAAAGAAGATCTGCCAAAAACGATAGCGGGTTTTGGGACCGGGTTGCAGTTCACGCTCATTTACAATCATTAAGAAAGATAAGAAGACATGGAAAATTCTGTAGTAACAATTAACAACCTCGTAAAACGCTTTCCAGTTGGTGGAGATTATTTTACTGCGCTGAAAAACGTAAGCCTGACCTTGGTAAAAGGGGAATTCACTGGTTTGGTGGGGCCTTCAGGCTCTGGAAAGACAACGCTGCTTAATGTGATTGGCGGCCTGGATTCACCAAGTTCAGGCGCGGTAACAGTTTTGAGTAAGTCACTGGCAGATACTTCCCATAATGAGCGCGCAGAATTGCGCCGCAAAAATATGGGTTTTATTTTTCAAAGCTATAACCTGCTTCCGGTTTACACGGTGTTTGAAAACGTAGAATTGCCCCTTATACTGAACAAAGTCGATCCACAGGAACGGGATAAGAAGGTCGCCCAAGCCATAGAATGGGTCGGACTTAGTGATAAGACCAATTCCCGTCCGGCAATGCTCAGCGGCGGCGAATGTCAGCGCACAGCTATTGCCAGGGCTATTGTCCACGAACCAACACTAGTGTTAGCAGATGAACCCACCGCCAACCTTGACGGAGAAAACTCGCATCACATTATGAAGATCATGGTTAAGCTAAATAAAGAACTATCCACTTCCTTTA
>CAYYXU010000134.1:0-2899 GCA_964475645.1 uncultured bacterium
CAGAATTTCCCAAATCCATTCAACCCTGTCACTACTATTCGTTATGATTTACCAGAAAATGGTCATATTAACATTACCGTATACGATATGCTTGGTAGACAGGTAAAAACCTTAATCAACCAAACCCAAGGCGGCGCTGGTTATAGGTCAGTTATCTGGGACGCTACTAATGATTATGGGAAACCAGTTAGTGCTGGTATCTATCTATACCAGATACAGGCTGGGGAATACATGCAGACTAAGAAGATGGTTCTCTTGAAGTAGGAACTAATTAAAATTTATAAAATATTAGATGAACAAAATCACTTTTAATATCAGTTTACTATTTGCACCCCTTGCTTATGCATTTCATCACTTTGAGGAATCCATCATTTTTAATTTTAGAGCGTGGCGTTCCCTTTATTTCCCAGATAATAAATTGCCTTCAACAGAATTAATGTTAGTCATCCTGATGGCAATATCTTTGGTATATATTATTTTACATTTCATCGTGCAAAACAGAGCCAGTGCGCAGTCGGTAATTACATTTTTAATGGCAACTCAAGTGAACAATATGATTTTTCATGCTGGCGGAACTATAGTGTTTCAAGATTTCAGTCCGGGTTTAATTACGGCCGTATTTTTGTACATTCCAGTAAACATTATAATTGCACGAAATGCACTTCAGGAAGGATGGGTATCTAAACGTTTGTTGATAGTCCTCTTCATATTGGGCGGTATTATTTTTTGGTCATTCGTAAAGTTAGGTCTATTTCTTATGATAACAGTGCTGCTCATCTCTTATCTATGGATTGCTTATGAAACATTTAGAGTTAAGCATGATCCTAAAATCATTCAGTAATTGATATACAATCAATATCATGAAGCCCCGCCCATTATCGTGGTTCAATATTTATGGTGGATAACGAAGGGAAAAAATAAACGTTAGGCCATACCAAAAATTCGCATAGAATATTTTAATAATGTTAAAGTCAAAAAAGATAAAAATTTCCATAATTTTAACTCTTGTATTCATTTTGACCGGTGGTATTTATGTCTTCAAAATGCTTTTTCCAACCGGTCCGATTTTAGACCCCGTACCCAACCTCATTTCAGATAAAACACGAACCAACAAACAGGCCGAAGAAGCAGAATTAAAGCCAAACCACCTGCGAAATCTCTATTTTGGCGATTTGCACGTGCATACATCTTTATCGATGGATGCATATATAGGGGGTACAATAGCTAACCCAGATGATGCCTATAAGTTTGCCAGGGGGGAAGCAATAGAAATATTTGGAAAACAGATGAAGATCGAACGACCTCTTGATTTTTCCGCTGTAACAGATCATGCTGAAGCCATGGGTGAAATGATGACCATCCAGAACCCTGAAGAACCTGCACATAAGGCTTTTGCGCCCCGAATGTTTCGTGCAATCCATGAACCGGATGAACCAATTCATTCCGTTTACAACCCAGATGTCCCCGTAAATATTGACACTTCAAATCAACTTCAACTTTTTGAATATGCCTTGGAACTAATAGGCCGTGAGGATCGAAAACATCCTGCCTTTTTTCGGGGATACTCCACTACAGCAAAAGCATGGGATATTATTCTCGATGCGGCCGAAAAACATTATCATCCTGGCAAATTCACCACTTTCGCAGGTTTTGAATGGTCTCTATTTATTGGACGATCACATCTTCATCGCAACATTATTTTTCGTGATATGATGGTACCAGACTATCCTTTGAGTGCTTTCGAATTGAAACATGAAGAAGCATTATGGAATTGGCTTCAACAAATTACGAATGATGGTGCGACTGCAATGGCAATACCTCATAATTCAAATTTGTCAGATGGCGGTGCATTTTCGAGTCGGGATAATAATGGAAACCCCATATCGAAAGAATATGCAAAACTCCGACAAGACTTTGAACCATTGGTAGAGATTCATCAAGCGAAAGGAAGTTCTGAAGTTCATGCTGCTTTCTGGAAAAATGATGAGTTTTCCGGTTTTGAGAACTATGCACACCCTCCGCCTTTGGAAAACAATTATGTGCGCTGGGCCCTCAAAAAGGGGCTTGAACACGAACAAACTTACGGAGTGAATCCGTTCAAATTTGGTCTGATCGGTAGCACTGATACACATACCGCTACTCCAGGGAAAGTAGAAGAACATAGCAATACTGGAAATAATGCCATGGCGGATTTATTCCCGGAAGCCCGCGCAACCCAACGCTGGCCTTTAAATGAATACTTCCAAGTGTACGAAGTTGTCAATCCTGGAGGGATGGTAGCTGTGTGGGCTGAAGAAAATTCCCGGGGATATTTGTACGATGCCCTGAAGCGCAAAGAATGTTATGCCACAAGCGGCAGTCGGATCCAATTACGTTTTTTTGGTGGTAGTGGATTTCAAAAAGACTTTAAATCTGATGAAGATTTACTAATAGATGGATATACAAATGGAGTACCGATGGGCAGTGATCTAGATAATGAAAACACCCAAAAAGTTGAATTTATGATTTGGGCAAAAAAGGATTCAATAGGTGCCAATCTTGACAGAATCCAAGTTATCAAAGGTTGGCATAAGGATGGACAGTTGCATGAAAAGATATTTAATGTATCACTATCGGATGACCGAGTGGTTAATGACGATGGAACTGTACCGGACAATGGTGCCACCGTTGATCTTGAAACAGGCGAATGGTCAAAGGATAAAGGTGCTGAAGAACTATTTATTGTTTGGCAAGATGAAGAATTTGATCCTGAAGCAAGGGCCTTTTATTATGTTAGGGTGATTGAAATTCCCACTGCCAGTTGGCAATTATGGGATCAAATCAGGTATGGGACCCAATATCCGGACCATATTTCCATGACAGTACGCGAACGAGCCTGGTCATCTCCCATTTGGTATTC
>CAYYXU010000134.1:2999-4695 GCA_964475645.1 uncultured bacterium
TCTTGATATTCAAGGGCATAGAGGTGCAAGAGGTCTTTTCCCTGAGAATACATTGGTCGGGTTTCGCAAAACAATTGAGATGGGTGTGACAACATTGGAACTTGATCTGGGCCTTACGAAAGATTTCGTGCCCGTTGTTATCCACGATCCCTATATAAACCAAAATTTATGCCTAAATGCCAACGGAGATTCCATTATAACAGATACACTTGGTTATGGACCTTTAATATCTAATCTCACTTTAAAAGAGATAAAAACATTTGATTGTGGATCCCTAAATCCCGATGTGTCGCGTTTTCCTGAGCCTCCCAGGAAAAATATTCCGGGTGAAAAAATTCCGACACTGCAAGAGGTATTTGATTTGTTAGCCAAATATCCGGATAAAAATATTTGGTTGAATATCGAGATCAAGGTTGAACCTGAATCTCAAATAACTCCGCCTATTGATATTTTCGTCAAAGCTGTATTAAAAGTGGTAAACCAAAACGATGCTGCCGGAAAAGTAAATATTCAATCTTTTGATTGGGAAGTCCTTGAATCAGTTAAACATCATGATCCATACATAAAAACAGCTGCTCTTTTGGGATCAACCACGTTTAAATCAATAAATGATTCCATTCCATCAAAATGGTTAAACGGAATACATTTTGAAAATAGTGGTGGTACTGCCCTCGCAATATTACAGAAAGCAGAAAATTATGTTGATATTTTTTCCCCGTCCTGGCAATTAATCATACCAAATGATCCTCTTTTTCTTGGTAATACGGTAAAGGAATTGGAAATGAATGGTTTTCCTGTTATTCCCTGGACAATTAATCGTACCAAAATAATGGAAAAAGTAATTTTAGAAGGTGTTGATGGAATTATTACTGATTATCCGGATAGTTTAATAATGGTCATGGAAAATATGGGTATCAAGAAAAAGTAAGATTTATGATTTTATAACTCAAATTAGTTTTCTTCCTTCAAAGTACACATCGCCTATTAGCGGGGTTTTGTGCTTATTGGTATAGTCGTTAAATTCTCTTCATGGATAATACACTTATTCTCTATCCGATATTGCCCGTCGTTTTCCTAAACTTTTTTGTCGTTTTCCATATGCGCTACGTAATCGAAAAGGCGATCAAGAAAAGGGAAGTGCGTTATAGATGGTTTCGAGTATATGAAGGCTCTGCCCCAGATTATATGTTAGCGGCTAGACATCACTATAAGAATTTTTTCGAAATTCCTATTCTGTTTTACTTCTTATGTATCATACTCTATGTTATTGATGACGTCCGTGGTTTGGATCTGTGGATTGCATGGCTTTTTGTAGTTTTCAAGTTTATCCATAGTTACATACGGCTAACCTCAAATTATGTCCCCAACAGGGCCTACGCCTTTTACATTTGTGTCTTGCTATTGATGGGGGGATGGATCTATCTGGCTATCAGGATATTATAAATAGGTGAAATAACTTACCGAATATGGCCTGAAATCAGGTCGGCGATTGACTTTAAATCCCTCGGGGAGTACATTCAACTTACCCAAACTTGGAGTAATCTATGAAGGAACAGGAAATTGGTTATGTCTCAAAATATTTTGGCCAGATATCGGTCGCTGCCATTGAAATTACAGCTGGGAAAATAGGCGTTGGTGATACGATACATATCAAGGGACATACAACTGATACAAATGAAAAAATTAAGTCTTTGCA
>CAYYXU010000135.1:0-4675 GCA_964475645.1 uncultured bacterium
ATTCTAGCGTAGCTGCAGAAACTCAACGAAATTCATCTCTTCCCATGGATTCCATTGTTACTGCTATTAATTCTGCAAACTTAGGGTTAAATCCTTATATTGATTACAGTGATGGTGCTGGTGCTTATTTATCAGAATTCATGGGATATCATGGTGTATGGTATAAAGCCATGATGGATTCCCTTAATCTTCCGTGTTATACCGCTGGTCACGTTCATGTGGGGGGGCTCATTGACTGGGATATAGCACGGGAGGCAGCAAAGGTAACATTAAGAGAAGTTATCAAAATTGTAGATGAATATAAAAATCTTCCAGGGGATATTAATGAGGATGGTGTTGTTTCAATATTGGACATGCTATTAATCGTCTTTCATATTTTGGGAAATATTGAGTTAAGAGGAGATAAGTTTGTGATTGCTGATCTGAATAATGATCTAACGGTTGATATTTATGATTTGTTTCTGATCTCAGATATTATTTTAAATTATTGATTTAACCATTAAAACCGATGCAAGGGTGAAACCTTAATATTAATCTCGTAGTTATTAAATTTTTCTTTTAATTTATTCTCAAGATTCAAGGTGCAGGATATAATCTCTCTCTGGCTTATACCTACTTGAATATTTATACCGAATAAAATTACGTGATGATTTTCTGTATTCACAATTCGAACGTCATGTATATCGGTAATTCTTCCATCAGATTCGCCTAATAGAGATAAAACCTTGTTGACTTCTTGCACTAACGGATCGTTTGGATGAACCGGATCTAGATGAACGGTGGGTTCGACACCTATTGCTTTTTCAAGTTTATCTTCTACTTCTTCAGAAATATCATGTGCTACAGCCGTAGTTTCATCTGCGTCTATTTCTACATGGACGCTGGCAAACTTATCATGCCCATAACTATGAACTATAATATCATGTGCCCCTAAAACCCCATCTACACTCATGACGATCTGGCGAATAACTTCCACTTCTTCAGATGTCGGAGGTTTCCCAATGAGGTCATCCACTGCATCTTTCGCTATTTCAAACCCGGTAAAGATTAAAAACAATGCTACACCCAGCCCTGCCCAACCATCTACAATTGGATAACCATACTTCCCTGCAATCATTGCTGCAACGACCAAAATACTCGAAATAGCATCAATACGATGATGCCAAGCATCAGCATGGAGTACCCCAGAAGCAATTTTAGAAGAAAGAAATTCCGCATATCTTGCAGTAATTTCTTTCATAATAATGGTTACCATAAGGATAAATATCATCCACCATTCAGCTACCACTTGTTCAGGATTTTGAATTCTATCAATGGATGCTTTAATAAATTCGAAACCAGCAACACATAACAGTATTGCAATAATCAATGTTGCTATGTATTCCGCACGACCATGTCCATAAGGGTGCTCGACATCAGCAGGCTTCTCTGCTTGTTTGAACCCCCAAATCACAACAATCGATGAAACTACATCAGATAATGTATGGACAGCATCGGCAATTACACTAACTGCCCCTACCATAATTCCAATTAATAATTTTAGAATAAATAAAATGCTGTTCACTAAAACGGAGATCCATCCTTGAAAAACTCCAATTTTAGAACGATACAATTTTGTCGATTCTTTTGTGTTAGGAATAAATCGGTTAGTCAGTACTTCAAACATGAGCATTAAATTATTCCCTTAATTTTATGCAGTTTATTCTCCCCTCCACGAGCTAATGCATATTCAAATGACCATTTAAGACAGGCAGAACCAATCTTTCCATCCTTTCGTATTGCGATGTAAGCAATTTGAAAATCCGGATTTCCATTATGGGCTTTTATCACTCGATTTAATGCCTCTTCGCAAGCTGCTGTGGGATCATATCCTTGTCTCATCAATTCTACCACAAGAAAACTGCCTGTAGTTTTAATCACTTCTTCTCCCAGCCCTGTGGCAGCGGAGCATCCGATTTCATTATCCACAAATAAACCTGCACCAATGATGGGACTATCTCCTACCCTGCCATGTAATTTATAAGCCCAACCGCTGGTTGTGCATGCACCAGCAAAATCACCATATTTATCCTGGACTAAAACAGAGATTGTGTCATGGGTCTCATGGGGTGTCATTTCACGGCGTTTTTTTTTCCATTCTTCCCAAGCCTTGCGAGATTCGACCGTGAGAAGATTCATTTCTTCGAATCCCTGAGTTACAGCAAACTGCCGTGCCCCTTCCCCTACCAACATCACGTGCTTGGTATCTTCCATCACTTTCCGAGCCACAGAAACAGGATGTTTAATATTTTGTAAAAATGCCACTGACCCTGCATTGCCTTTGGAATCCATAACGCATGCATCCAAGGTAACATTACCCTGCTCATCGGGCAACCCTCCAAAACCAACAGATGTACTTTTTGGATCCGCTTCGGGAATACGCGCACCCGCTTCTGCTGCATCCATTGCCGAACCATCATTTTCCAGTACTTTCCATGCAGCATCATTCGCTGGCAAGCCATGGTTCCATGTGGAAAGAATGATTGGATTATTATTTGTATTAATATTTGAATCTCCAAAAACGACAGAAGGTGCAGTAATCCCAATTGCGCCCGTCTTTAAAAAATCTCTGCGTTTCATCAACTTATAATCCCTATTTGTTCAAGGATACAATTTATAAAGAATATATCTAAGAAACACAATTTGGCAATGTTTGTATTAAAAAATTAATTGCAAACCGTAGGAAGGGATGTTTCATCACAAATCTAATCAAATCCTACATTTAGTATATTGTGATTCCCTATATTTTAGTATATTGTAATTTCCTATACTCCTGTGGGGATACCCTAAATAGAATTCTTAACCAAACTAAAAGAGATTATCATGGAAACAAGTTTAGCATTAACTATCATTGGAATTGTATTGACATTAGTGGGAATTATTTTTAATGCAATTCCAAAAATTGTAAATCAAAAAATTATGGGGAACTTGTCCCCGGAAGCAGAAAATCCGGCGGCTGCGTTACGCGTTGCAATTGGAGGTATTTCAATTGCAGTTGGAATAATTGCTTTTTATTGTAAAGATTTTCCGGTTGACCAGGCCAACGCACTTTTAGTCGCCATGGGAACCGGATTCATTGTCATTATTGTGGCAATTATTTCAATGAAGTTCAGAGGGTTAAGTGATGAAATAGCTGTTCCACCGGTTGTCATGTTTATTATATTGACAATTATTGCGTTTTATGCTTCATCATAATTAAAGGCTAAATGGATAGAAGAGTATCTTTTTTCTTTAAACGAATCAGAGTGATTTCTGCAGGAACACCGATTCGTAATGGTGGTCCCCAATAGCCTGTTCCTCGGTTAACATAAATTTGAGTACCGTAATGATCGTAGAATCCAGCAATATATGGATTGGCAAGTTTTGTTAAATAGGTGAACGGCCAGAATTGTCCACCATGGGTATGCCCAGATAGTTGCAGGTCTGCCCCGATTTCATGTACCGAATGGATACTATTAGGTTGATGAGCCAATACAATTTTTGTTATGTTATCAGGCACCGAACGAAGGGCAAGTCCTGGATTAGATTTATGGGTAGGTTTAATTTGATGCGCTTTAAAATCAGTAATACCCGCAATTGCAATCTGATCACCCAATCTTGAAACTAATTCATTTGAATTAATTAAATTTTTCATACCAAGCCTATCTGTTTCATCTAACCATAAATCGACGCCTGAGTAGTATTCATGATTGCCTGTAACAAAATAGGTTCCAAAGGGTGCTATCATGTCTTTTAAGGGAGCCAAATCAGAACGAAGGTATTGAACTGAGCCATCCACAAGATCACCAGTTATAGCAATTAAATCTGGATTATGAATTGATATTTTATCTAATACATTTTCCACATAGGGCCTTTTAATTGTTGGCCCTACATGTAGATCAGAAATTTGAGCAATTGTAAAATTATTAAAACTTTCAGGAAGGCATTCCAAAAATATATCATGCTTAATAACCGATGGACCCTTCCTGGAATTGTAAAATCCAAAACCAGTGGCCGTACCCGATATACCAATTATACCCAGAGTGATAGACTTTTTAATAAAGTCTCTTTTTGAATTATCAATTGGCTGCTCAGTATCAACTAGATTACTAATAATCGATATGAACTGAATAATAAAATCCTTTGTAAATAAAAAAATAAAGGATAGGGTGAAAAAACCTAGACTCGTATAACCCAAAAAAGAAAATTTATCAATAATTTTTGATTCGTTTCCACTCATTCGGAGCATAATCGGTACAACGGGTAAAAGACTAAAAATAAATACCGTTATGTAAACTAAAAGAGTATTAGAAAAAGAAAGCCCTATTGCAGGTATAGTGCGCCAGGCAACATAACCGTGGATTAACCACAACACTCCTAACGCAACAACAAAAAACATTTTTTATATTTTGTATTTTTGTATTAGAGATTTTAAGAGTCGTATGCAGCCAGCCCAGTCACATCTTGCCCGAGGATCAATGTATGCATTTCATGGGTACCTTCGTAAGTATAAACTGATTCAATATTCGCCATATGACGCATAGGTGAATAATCTTCTGTAATGCCGTTTGCACCTAATATTCCTCGGGATATTCTGGCAACATCTCTAGCTAATTCACAATTATTTCGTTTAGCCATAGACACCTGTTGAAAGGTC
>CAYYXU010000136.1:0-4592 GCA_964475645.1 uncultured bacterium
GCGCCTAGTATTAAGATGTGATCTTGACAATATACACCATGAATTCTTTAACTATATTTGCCGCCTAGCTCATCCCTAACTTTTTCCAATAGTTTTTTAGTAGCTGCGATACCATCCATTTCACTGAGGTCAGGCCCTTCATATTCAATTCCTACATAACCGCGGTAACCAGCATCTAGGACTATCTTCATCATTTTACTATAGTCCGTATCCTTTTCAGTACCATCTTCATTGAAATTGTGACTTTTAGCGCTCACGGCTTTTGCATACGGCATCAATTCTTCTACGCCGATATAACGATCGTACCATTCATTTCCTTTTTCTTCCCATGAACCAAGGTAAAAGTTTCCGAAATCAGGCAACGTACCGCAGCGAGGGTGGCTCACCATATCCATTACACCGGAAAGCCATTTTCCATTACTGGATAGACCGCCGTGGTTTTCCACAATTACATTGATATCGTTTTTTGTGCCATATTCTGTTAACCTGCTCAAGCCATCGGCGGCAAGTTTCATCTGTTCATCATATTCACCTTCACTTTGAGCATTCACGCGGATTGAATGGCAGCCCAAATACTTGGCAGCGTCTACCCATTTATAGTGATTTTCCACAGCAATTGTACGAGCATCTTCATCCGGGTCACCTAAAGCGCCTTCTCGATCACACATGATCAAAAGACTTTTAACGCCTTCACCATCGGCAATGGTTTTCATTTCTTTTAAATAGTTTTTATTTGTTGCCTTATTAAAGAAAAATGTATTTACATATTCCACTGCATCTATGCCAAAATCTTGGTGCGCGACCTTGGCAAAATCTAGGTGTTTGATAGTGCCTTGTAAGAGGGCATCGGGATCATTTGTGAGCAATTTAGCCCTTTCTTCCGAACCCAGTTGGCGCGATTTTCCAAAAATGGATTTATTCAGCGACCATTCGGCAAGCGATATTTTGAATAATGGATCATTACTGTTGCTGCACCCAGACAGGGATGCGCCCCCAAGACCCATTACACCGACCCCGCCTGCAATTGCTGCCGTTTTCTTAAGAAAATTTCGCCTGGTTTCCATAATTTTTCCTCCTTTATTATTAGATTTAAATCAACTAATTTTATTCGTTTACGCACAATTGCATACAAATGTTTTTTTGGCCAATAAATTGTTTTGTTTCCCGACATTAAACTATAAAAATATATAAATACATATTTAGTTAATACTATACCTAAGATTGGGCTAAATGTATCCTACTCTTGAATTGTAAGTAATATAAATTAATTATAATTTTATCTTGCCTTTTAACAAAATTATTTGCGAAGTTCGCATTTAACGGCAATTTGAAGCCTAAAAAATAACAGTTCGGTGGTGTATAATTGCGCCAAGAATTGAATGTTTGAAAGCTTTTTAAAATAGAATTATAGACGTTTAGGATAAAAAATAAGTGAAGAATAATAGTTTTTTTTCTGTACCAAATAATATTAGGTTATTTGATAACTATTATTGTAAGTATTAAATCACCACTGAAAAGTGGGAAAATTTATCGTTAAATAAAAAAACAAGAGAGGTTAGTTTATGAAAAAGCTACTTGCTGTAATAATAATGACAGTTGTTGTATTTCCAACAATGCTATTATCACAATCTAGCGGAAAGATCGCTGGTACGGTATTGAATGAAGAGGGCGCTCCACTTGGAGGTGCTAATGTAATTATTGAAGAAACATCATATGGAAGCGCTTCCGATGAAGATGGTAAATATTACATTTTAGATGTACCCGTTGGTACTCATACTGTCCGCGTGGATTATATAGGTTATAAGAGCGTTACAGTTAAAAATGTGAAAGTCTCAGAAAGTTTAACAACAACCTTGAACTTATCTATGGAAGTAAGTGCTCTTGAAGGAGAGGTTGTTGAAATCGTTGCAGATAGACCTATTATAAATAGATCTGCTACAAACACAACCCGATTAATTGATAAAGATGTTATTAAAAATGGAAGTGTTCGAGGCGTTTCAAACATAGTGGCTTTACAAACAGGCGCAGTAGCCGTTGGTGGCGGACTATATGTTCGTGGCAGTAGATCTGGCGACATGGCATATTATGTCGATGGTGTTTATACGGTGAATCCTTTTACATTGGGCAATACAGGAACTGTCAGTAATAATGCAATGGAACAAATTTCATTCCAGTCTGGTGGTTTCGATGCTCAATTTGGTAATTCAAATGGTGGCGTTGTTAACACAACTACACGGACCGGCGGCGATAAAACTTCCATGGGCGTAGAATACATCTCTGATCTCGGCGGTGCTGCATCAACAGATAAAGACGAACTTCACAGCTATGGCTACAATTTAATGAGTTTTAATGTTGGTGGCCCCCTGGGCGGCAGTTTAAAGTATTTTGGTAGTTATGAGAAAATTACCATGGACGATGCAAGTCCGTCTACTTCTTACTACCCCACGATGCATCGCGCAACCGGTGATTCAGCATTTGGAGCAGCAGCGGAAGCACTTGGCGGATTGATTACTGATGTAAATAATCCTGATTGGCATTCGGTTGCATGGGATGGTGATACCGCAGCAGATACTGCTACGGTTTATTCTCAATATAAGCGTTTATATGGCGCTAAAGAAAATGCCGGTTTAACCCGTGATGCAATCACCGGGAATTTGGTTTACGATTCGAAGGCATTCAGTGTAAAAGTTGGTACTGCGATAACAAATAAAGATTCTCGCGGAGACCTGGGAGAGAGCCTCCTGAACAGTCAAGGAGATTATCCTTACTCATACACGCTTCTGAACTCTATGAATACTCCTTGGTATGAATCGAAAACCCAATCTATGTATGCGAACTTTACTATACGGTTAGGTTCAACGTCTTTTGCAAAGGTTAATCTAAGTTCTTATAACTTCGCCAGGGAATATGGTGATCATCGTCATAAAGCAAATGTATTGGATTATGGTGATCATACTGTAACAGGTAATGAAGAACTTATTGATGTGGGTCGCAACCCGCTCCCTATTGAAGATTTTGCATACTTCAGTAATTATGGTGGTGTTTATAATGAATATCGGATAAACGATATCGGTTATGTTGGTGCAAGGGCTGATTACCTCAATCAAATGGGCAACCATGAGATTAAAACAGGCTTTGAGTGGAGAAAACACACCATTCGGAATTATACCCTAAGTCAACCAATGGAACTAGCAGACGGGTATGATAAAGCAGCGTTATCCGGACAAAGTACATCAGACGCTGATTGGCTGTATACGCTATATAGAAACGCATATACCGATAATATTGGCTATGACATGCAAGGCTCAACATCGGACAGCTATGATGAAACAACTGGCGCAACCGCTCCCGGGGAACCAGTGATTTTGGGCGCTTATATACAGGATAAAATTGAACTGGACGATCTCGTTTTAAATATTGGTTTACGATATGATAGTTTCGATTTTGGTTCAGAAGCACCGGCAGACTGGAATGATATTCATCTGAAAAACGGTCGTATTGACCATGCTGCCTCTGGATATGCAACTGTTGATGCATATACATATCTTTCTCCGAGAGTTGGAGTTGCATTCCCAGTTACAGATAAAACAGTGTTACATGCCCAGTATGGCAAGTTTGTTCAGCACCCAATTTTGAACAGGCTGTACCTTTCAGATTCAGAATTTGCTGCAAACTTGACCCAAGGAAATATGACGGTAACTCCTAATGGTAGTTTGAAACCTGAGCGTACAACACAATATGAAATTGGTTTTGCACAACAAATAGGTGGATTTGCGGCGATTGATATAACTGGTTATTACAAGGAAGTTCGGGACTATACAATGATGGCCAATCGCGTGGGTTCAATGGTAGATGAAGCTGAATTTAGCTGGTCTCAATATATGAATGGAGATTATGGTGTCATAAAAGGATTGTCTGCGGCCTTAAAAATGCGCCGGATGCGTGGTGTATTGATTGATGTGAATTATACAATGCAATGGGCAAACGGAACTGGATCTGATCCGGCGACAAACTTTAATATTGCATGGATAGGCGATAATTATCCAACATCAGTGAATCCACTTGATTTCGATCAACGTCATACCGGTTCTGTAATGGTAGATTACCAAGCCGGTAAAGTGTTCGGTCTTTTCAATTTGGGTGTCAATGCTTTATACCAGGTTGGCAGTGGTGCAGCTTATACACCATCCGAGATGCAGTCAGCTGTTTTTGGCCGCGGGTGGTATAGGCCAACTGCTAGTGTTAATTCGGCGTTTAAACCATGGACGTCTACAATGGATTTAAGAATCAATTTTGCTGATTTCGCTGGTACAGGTGTATCGGCTTATATACTTGTGTTGAATGCTTTTAACACAGAAAATGTAAACAGCGTGTATGAGGGAACAGGTAATGCAGGTGAAGACGGTTGGCTTGAGACTAGTGAAGGCCAAGTATGGTCAAAGGGTAACCCTCTAGGCGCAACATTTTATGAGGATAGGTTGAAAGACCCCAGCCGTTGGCAAAATCCGCGGATGGTTCGATTCGGTCTGTCATACAGCCTGTAATTTTAATTTAAATAAAAATAGAGGTAATAATAATGAGAGAGTATCTAT
>CAYYXU010000137.1:0-4465 GCA_964475645.1 uncultured bacterium
CAAATAAATCCAATTCTTTGCGCAGGGCTACATTTGCGCTTTCAACATTCGGCCAGGGGTCCCCTTTCCTTGGCGTTGTAGTAGGTCCTTTGAGTGTTACGTGACATTCTTTTATTTCTTCCAGCACATCATTCGGTATCGCCTGGTGCACTTCGGCTCGTTTTTCGATAGTTAAACCCTCAATAACCCGAAAGGTAATATTTCCTGCATCCATTGGCCCTTGTAGCAGGCTTTCCAATACTCGCTGTGCTTCAGCAGCGATAAATGGACCGATCCCGTCTCCCCCGATGATACCTATAATAATAGGATTCAATTCTGCATAGTCAGTCCGAACTTCGCTAGTAATCATCTGGTCTACACGTGCCAGTTGATCCCGTAATACCTTTTGGAAATGTACAGTTGCCTTATCTATATGTTTATTAGTCATGTTTACTACTAAGTTTTCGCCGTAGTTGCAGTCTTGTCTTTTTTTACAGTTTTATCATTCTTTTTCTTTTTTTTCTTCTCTTTTTTGCCCCCTTCTGGTCGATCCTTGTAATCAGTGAGATAAAAACCAGAACCTTTAAAAATCAGTCCAGAACCGCCACTAATAACCCGAGTTACGTTGCAATTTTTTTCCACACAATCAGGACGTTTCGTCAATGGTCTAGATGACATAGTTTGAAAGTTTTCAAACCTCTCACCGCACTCATTGCAAATATATTCGTATGTCGGCATAAATTTATGTGTTCTCGATTAATTCCAGGAGGAAATCAACTCAGGAATTTATAATAATTTATATATTTAATTTAGACTTTAACTGCGCTTCGACAATAGCTGGAACATAAGCGGATATGTCACCATCTAGCGCCGCAATTTCCTTGACTACCGTCGAGTTTAAATGCATATATTTTTCATCAGGCATCATAAAAATAGTGCTTATTTCCGGCGCCAGTGAACGATTCATCAATGCCATCTGGAATTCATACTCAAAATCACTTATTGAACGCAGTCCCCTGATTAATGCTACCGCTTTATTTTCCTTGGCAAATTTTACAATCAATGCAGCAGTTGAACTAACCGATATATTTTCCAAATGCTCAATAGATCCTTGGATTAGATTGATTCGTTCATCCACTGTGAATAAGGAATTCTTTTTGGGGTTATTAGCAATGGCAAGAATCACATGATCAAACAGACCGGATGCCCGTTCAGCTATATTCAGGTGCCCATTGGTGATGGGATCAAATGTACCTGGATAAATAATTTTCTTCATAAAGTTTTTGTCCAAATAGTAATCATAGTATCACCGAACTTTTTACTGCGACCTCCCACAGGAATCGATTCTCTAGATGATGTCTCTAAAACAAATCTACCATTGTTTAATAATGTGGTTAAACATTTTTCCACAAGTTTGGCTATATCAATTTTTCCATAGGGCGGATCAGCAAAAATGATGTCATACTCATGGCACACTCGCAAGTAGTGGTACCAATCTTTACATACAACTTTCATCTCAACCTGATCCTGAAAAATTTGGCTGTTTACATGTATTGATTTCACATTTCGTCTGTTGTTATCGACAAATGTGATTGCAGTTGCACCCCGGCTGGCCGCCTCAAAACCAAGAATCCCACTCCCCGCAAAAAGATCGAGGACTGAATAATCATCCAAATCACCTAACATATCAAAAATACTTTTTCTTACCCGGGATGTAGTAGGTCGGTAGCTGGCTTTCATGATTGTGCGTATTTTTTGCCCTTTAAAACGACCAGCTAAAATATTCATGGAATATTTATATTTACAATATCCGTGGAATCATCTTTTTGTTGTTGCATTTTGGGATGAATAATGGAAAGATAGAATGTCCCGGTGGCTTTCGGCTTTTCTGGATCCGCCTTATAGACCAACTTTCTAATTAGTAGATTACTTGCTATTCCAGATACCTTACTCAAAAAGCCCCGCACTTGTGTTTCGCCTTCCATTTGTACAATTAGAGGAGTTTGGATTTTATTAACTAATTTTTTGGGACTTTGTTCATTCAAACGAAGCGCAGGATAGTCTACTTTCAAAATACTTAAAATGGCATCTACCGCAAGTTCTGCCGCTTGCGGCTGTGTAAAAAGATCTGTATATATTAATTCAATATCAGTATAATGTTTATACCCTCCACAACAATCTATTACATCACGATTCGTCGCGAGTGTCAAGCCAATATCATTTGGTTGCCACTTGGGAATTTCGCCACCAACAAATTCCACACTTAGGATTGTTTCACTTGACGAAATATAGGTTAATTGTCCAGGTTTTAAATTAATAAATAGCTTGATTAGACCTCGTTCTAACGCAACAGATTGTAGCCAGATCTTTTCATCCCGAGGGAGCACTTCACCAGATGGCACATGCAAACTTATCTTAGGAAGGAACCGTTCAAAAACCACACTTTTCTCTTTCAATTCATTGACCGCGTTTATGTATTCATATTCAAGACGAGGTCCTTCGCTAACTATTACTTTTTTATAATAGATCGTTCCTCCAAATGATCCCAGTAATAGCAGCACAGTAAGAAATGATATAATCTGTTCACTTGACCAGTTAATATTAACCTTATTACTTATTTTAGAATTTTGTGCACGAAAAAAAGAAATAATCTGCTGCCCTGGCAAATGAAACCTAATCTTTTTCTTTCTTACCAGTTTTTCTGGTGCCGGTTCATCGGCATCTTCTGCAGGAAGAACAGTATCCAAAATGATGGGGTTAGGCGCGGTTTTCTCAACAGGTTCATCTTCTATTGGTAATGCGATACTTTCATAATCATGATACAAACGGTCTACTACTCCAAGAGGTTCAAACATGTTCAAGCCTACATTTATATTGGGATGGGAAATCATTGTTGATAAAACAATTTTATGGTCAAGTTTCAGATCGGGTTCTATTTTGATATCATCCATACGTACATCAGCAAATAATCTAGGTTGTTGAGGCTTAAATCGTTCCCAATGTTTACTTCTGGCTGCAGAAAAATCATCTAAACATATTGTCAAAGGCGGTTTATTCCGCATCGTGAATTTTTCACTTAGCAATTGTTGTAAAGAACTTTTATTGCCGAATGAATTGATACACTTCAGGCCACTTTTACCATAGATTACCGTACCACCATTGATATTATCTCTATCCATATGAAATACATCGTAATGGGTACCAGTCAATTTAATACTCATGATTGGCAATTTTCCTAAAGCAGCAAGTACAGTTGATCTAGTGCCCAACCATATCGGTGAACCCGAAAACGTTTGTAAAATCTTTTTTATTGCTTTGATAAGAAAATCATGTACGTAGATGATGTGTCCCTGGCGTCTGTCATTGTATAATTCAATAAATGCCTGAAACTTTTCTGCTGTTGATCCCCAGCGTTTATCTTTCTTCCATTCTACCAAGTTGATTATATCTGCATCAGACATATCCTGCTCGGTTTGAAATACTTCATGATATACAAGGGCATCTGTCAAAGATATAAGGATCTCATTACCCGTGATAAATACCTTATCATTGGCTTCCTGAATACTATTTATTAAATAATTGACCGCAAGTTCTTCGCGACTAAGATTTTCCACAAGTGAACCCTGTAGATCAACCGCTGTTATACTAACTAATAAAGGATTGCTATGTACCCGTGAATAATGGGCAAGTGATATCTGATCGTCAGATATATAAAGGGCGATCACGCCAGCAGGTCACTGGTCCCAACTACGCGATCCGTCTTCAATATATCCGTGATTACGAGTCTTGAATGAGAATAAAAGGTATCTTCCCTCTTTATAAATGCCTTCTATCGGACTAGCAACCCGCAATACCTCGCCATCATCTTTTATATTGACCGCTATTTTTTCATTGGTTAGAGGACAGTAAAAGTTCGATGAATCGGGCATGTAACTATCATAATACGATACCACTTCCGATCGCTGTTTCGTCTCAAAGCCAAGATCAGCAATAAACCCGTCTTCGGTTAAAATAGTGGACAAATCTCTTTTTGTGACAAAGCTGGTATCATTTCGGTTCATTTCTGAAGAAAATACCACTACTGTATGGATGGTATCAATAAGTGTATCACGGCGTGTCTTAAGAAAACCAAATGTTGTATCGAATTCTACGTCATATCCTTCCGGTATCAATACGTTCACACTTTCCCCCGCTAATTCAAAGGTGCGTTCACCTAAATAGGTGGAATCGGCCATAACAGAATCACGGACAGCATTCACAACATTCATAGCCCAGAGTCCATTTCCTTCATATCCATCAGTTAAGATTTTATAAAAATATTCCACGTCATGTACAGTTTGGATATTAAATCTCGCATCATCCGCAGCCCTTTTTTCTTCGACCCAGATGGCACTTGGCACATAAATAGTGATAATCATGAATAAAAATGCAATTACAATGAATAGTTCTATCAGGTCTGAGTACTGTTTCCGCTTGATCAAATCCA
>CAYYXU010000138.1:0-4464 GCA_964475645.1 uncultured bacterium
AAAATGAATTATTTGAAAAAATAAGGGATCTATGTAGATCCTTTTTCCGTTATGACAAATTAACCATCACACTTTCATCTGGTAATGGATCTCAGGCAGTAGTGAAAATGGTTGATGGATTTAAAGAAGATTCAAACGTTGACGATATTTTTGAAATAGAAAATACATTGCATGGTTTACCTTACACCTCTGGTCAGATTATAAATTCTACGGATTGGGCTACTAAATATTCTGTGAAGGGAAGGTTTATTCCAGGCGATACTGAACAATTCAATTTTAATACAATACTGGCTGCACCGATAATAAAAGATAATGATCCACTGGGTTCGATTGTAGTTGAAAGAACTGAAATAAGTCCATTTTCTGATAGGGACTTTGTATTACTTGAAGTACTGGCTTCAACAGTAGGTTCAATTTTGTCATGGCAATCAGAATATAATATAATGCATAAAAGTGCCATCCATGATGGTTTGACAGAATTGTTAAATCATAAGGCGTATCAGGAAAGATTTGTTGAGGAATTAAGTCGTGCGAAACGTTTTAAACAAAATTTAGTTTTACTAATTCTTGATTTAGACAAATTCAAGCGTATTAATGATACGTATGGGCATTTATATGGAGATTATGTATTAATGGATGTGGCGAAAATATTGAAAGAAAGCATTCGTAACATTGATATCTGCGCTCGTTACGGAGGCGAGGAATTTGCTATTGTGTTGGTAAATACCGACGTGCAAAATGCACGACCAGTAGCCGAAAGGATAATTGAAAAGGTTGCGGAACATCATTTTAATAAAGATGGGATTGAGGAACATATGACAATTAGTGCGGGAATGTCAGAATACCCAAAAAATTCATCTGATGGAAAAACTTTAATTGCCCATGCAGATTTAGCTATGTACGAAGTAAAAAAGAACGGTGGAAATGGAGTAATAGCGCATGGCGAATATTAATTATTTAATATGATTCTGTTCTCCTAATTCAATAAAATATTCAAAATTATGATAATTAGAAACAACATTAGATTACTTATAATTTGTATAATTTTTCTATTCACAGGTTGTGCTGATAAACCACCAGTTATCCCAGAAAATTTAGAGCCAGTTAAACAAGAAGTTTTAACCCCTGAACTAAAAGAAAATGCTCAAGCAATATCTCATTTTATGGATGGTCAGCTTTTCATGATCCAGGGTAATTATTCCATGGCTATTTTAGAATTTCAGGATGCAATGGAACTTGATCCAAACGCTTCAGCAATTACGGTGTCAATGGCAGAATGTTACTGGAAACTGGGTAAAGTGAATAAATCGGAAGACCTGTTATTAAAAGCTATCAATCTTGAACATGGAGATATTGAAGCCAGGGAAATGTTAGCTAACCAATATATCTATCGCAATCAACAGGATAAGGCTATTGAACAATTTTCAATATTAGTGGATCTTGCACCTGAGGGTGATGCTACATATATAATAGCATTAGCAAAACTTACCTTAGCGCAGAATAAAATTAATGAAGCGATCGATTATTTTATAAAAGCCTACGATATAGATCAGAACAGGATTGATATACTGGAAGAAGCAGCAAATTTATCATTACGTTCACGGCAGTTAGACCAAGCACGTGATTTATATAAAAGACTGATAAATATCGATAAAAACAACGCTTATTATTTATCCACTTATATTGATTTAATGGTAATGCGCGGAGATTATGATAATGGAGTAATTGCCTTGGAATCGCTGATTGAGCTTGAAGGAGAAACTCCTGAACGTTTATCACAACTAGGTATATTATACTATAAATTAGGCAATTCATTAAAAGCGAAACCATTGTTCGAGAAACTGGTGGAAATGACTGATACTGACGCAACAGTTCTGCACTTTCTTTCCAGTATATACCTTGAGCAAAATAAACTGGATTCAGCTATCGTAATTGCTTATCAGATAATAGATCATTTCCCATCTGATCCACGAGGTTATCTTGATGCAGCTTTGGTAGAATTGAATAGAGAAAACCCAAGTGGTGCAATTGATATTCTAGACCCAATAAGTGAAAAGTTTCCAAAAGAATTTTCTGTTCAATATCTGTTGGGCAGTAGTTACCAGCAATTAAAAGAATATGATAAAGCCACCAAATTATTAAGAAGATCGCTTACAATTTATCCTGATTCAAGGGGTGCCCGCCACACTTTGGCAATCGCTAGCGATGCAATGCAATATTGGAGTGAATCGGATTCTTTATATGAGGGATTGATTGCTTCTGATACAAATGATGTTCAAGCTCTTAATAATTATTCATACAGTCTAGTAGAGCGCAATATTCAATTAAACAAATCGCTGGAAATGTCTAAAAAAGCAATTGAAATGGAGCCAGATAATGCAGCCTATCTTGATACAATTGGCTGGATATACTTTAAATTAAATAATGCACAAAAAGCATTATATTACATTCGCCGGTCAATAGAATTGGAAGGTAAAAATGCGGTGGTATTGGAGCATTTGGGTGATGTTTTGAATGCTACTGATCAAATGGATGAGGCCAAAACAATTTATCTCAGAGCCTTGGATCTGGATAAGAATAATGATGTATTAAAACAAAAAGCAGGAGTAATTCCTGATTAAATTTTGGTTTCTTTCATTTATTTTTATTTTCAGCTGTAGCAAAATAAGTAATGATTTGCCAGATATACTAACACCAACAAAACCCAGTATGACCATTGACAAATTGGTGTCTGTTTACGGTCAAGTACGAGGTACAGGACGGTTGACAGTTATGGGGAAACGTTCTGGAAAATTCAATTTTACTTTCACCTCTGATAGTCATGATACATTTTTACAATTTCGAGATATGTTAGGGCGTAAAACCTTGTTTATGGAAATACATGATTCATCCTTGACTGCATGGGATATGATCCAAAATGAAAAATATTCAGAAATAGCGCTGGTAGTACTTTTCCCATTCCTCGAATTTCTTGATGCAGATGGTTTGACAAAAATACTTTGGGGCGTTGTCCCTGATATTAATACGGATAACAATACAAAATTAGAATTCGAAAACGCTAATACTAATTTCCATTTTGAAACTGAGCGAGACCGCGTGGGATATTTGACACGAAAAATTACTTTTTCACAAGGTATCGGCTCCGATAATTTTGAAGTGATTATAACACAGAGAGAATTCGGCACAAGTTATCCTCATTTAGTACGAGTTATCCCAAAATCTGTACCATTTGTTAATCCTTGATAGTTAAATGAGTAATACTATTTCCATTATCATACCCGTTTATAATGAGAAGGAATCCTTGAAAGAACTTTACAGTGAAATTCGATCTGCTACTGGGGCATTTTCTAAACGTGAAGTTTTGTTTATCGATGATGGCAGTACAGATGGAACAACAGAATTACTTCAAACAATGGCGGAAGAATACCTTGAAGTAACTCTAATTCAATTTTATCGTAATTATGGAAAGGCAGCTGCCATAGCTGAAGGCTTCAACCATGCTACCGGAGATTACATTGTAACCATGGATGCTGATCTTCAGGATGATCCCTCCGAAATAAATAATTTAGTTGAAAAATTGGATGAAGGATATGACCTGGTATCGGGTTGGAAAAAGACAAGACACGATCCACTGACCAAACGTTGGCCCTCAAAATTTTTTAATTTTGTAACCCGTTTAATGACGGGAGTGAAAATACATGATTTTAATTGTGGATTAAAAATTTACAGGCGAGCTGTTGTGAAAGCCGTTGAAATCTATGGTGGTCGTCATCGTTATATACCCGCGTTAGCGGGACAAAAAAATTTTAAAGTTGGTGAAATAGAGGTGCATCATCGCCCAAGGAAATTTGGTATCACAAAATATGGTGGATCACGTTTATTACATGGTTTTTTCGATCTTGTATCCATATTATTTATTGATCGTTTTGACCAAAGGCCTTTACATCTTTTTGGATTCTTCGGTCTTTTCAGTTTCTTAATCGGTCTTATTATTGAAATTTATGTTCTTTATCTTAAATATGAGTTAGGTGAACCGTTTCAAAAGCATATGGCACTTCTTGTTTTCGGGGTAATGATAATTGTAATTGGTGTACAATTTTTCTCTATTGGTCTTCTTGGGGAAATGCATACACGTAGTAACCAAAAGATTGTAAACAGAGTTCAACGTCTTATTAGATAATCCACATATTTTTGTAATCTTCGTTGGAAAAATTTTAGGATAAATCAAAACGATCCTAGCGTTATGAAAATCGTATTAGTTGGGCCTTTCCCTCCATTCAGAGGAGGAATATCCGATATAAATGTTACACTGGCACATCATTTATCCGAAAGGCATGAGGTCCATGCAATTAATTTTACAACCCAATATCCTAAAGTCTTATTCCCAGGAAAAACACAATTTAAAAAAGGAGATCATGCCTTAGAAGTTGATAGTATCAGATGTTTAAGCTCGATCAATCCTTT
>CAYYXU010000139.1:0-1671 GCA_964475645.1 uncultured bacterium
AATGTATAAGATAATTCCGCTGTGGTTAGAGGGGTAAAACCAACTTCAATTAAGTGGCTTTCCATCTTTATTGATAGCTCGGCTGTGCCCCCTATCAATTCTACTTTGTGGCTTGTCAAAGCTACTCCCGATTCTACAAATTTTATAATCCCATCTTTTTTCATCATTGTTATCACTTCTTCCAGCCATATAATACCCAGCTTTGATTCCTGCTGTATTATATCTACACCCATGGAACTACGTAGGGGGTTTTTTTTATGAAATGTTTGTAATGTATTCACAACTATTTTTTTGCTCTCATTCAAAACCTTATTGGAGATTACAATATCTTTTTCAGTTGTTTGCAGATCTAATTTAGCTATCCATCCATGTACCTTTTCATCTGTACACTGATTTAATAGTGCCCACTCACTAATGGTATGAGGCTGAGTACTAACCGAATCCACCAATTGCCCAAAGCGTTGTACTGGATCTACATCTAGCGCAGAAACCCAACTACCAACCTTTGCCCCTTTGGAAATAAAGGTGGTTAAAACCATCCCGCCACCAATGGTTGTCATAGGGGAATAAGTGCGCAAAACAAGACGGTCACCACTCGCTGCCACAACAAACTTTTCCAAATTTAGAATGACATTTGCCTTGCTTCCGGCAAGCAACTTTTTCTGTCCAGCTAAATATACCCGGCCTAACACTTCCATTGTACCCAAATGAACCCGCACCCTCTGGCGATGCTTCAAATTCTTTTTTATTTCAGAAGCAAGCTGGATATGAGCCGTGAATTTATCAATAGATTTCAACTTTCCAGGCAAGGCTAATTCTGATCCGCGAAAGATCTTTTCTTTATCTACCCCAGAAAGATTCACAGCAGCGCGGTCTCCTTGTTGTACTGATTCCACTTCCGACCCGTGAGATTGAATCCCGCGGACCTTCGCTTTTATATTTCCTGGTAATACGTCCACCGTAGATCCTTTTTTCAACTCTCCAGAAATGACTGTTCCAGTTGTCACGGTACCAAAACCGGGCATAGTAAACACTCGATCCACCTGCAAACGGAAAAAGCCCCTGTCTGTTGATTGCTGAATATTAGCTGCTTTTTGTTCCAATAGGTTTTTTAATTCAGGAATGCCAACACCTGTGTTTATTGATGTCCTTATTAAATCTACACTTTCGAAAATACCATCAGTTAATTCACGAATATCGAGTTCTATGAGATCTAGCCATTCTTTATCTTCCGCTAAGTCAGTCTTGGTGATGGCCACCACACACTGAGTAATATTCAGCAGTTTCAAAATCTGGAGGTGCTCGCGGGTTTGAGGCATAATGCCGTCATCGGCTGCCACAACCAAAATAGCCATGTGAATGGTGGACACCCCTGCTACCATGTTACGGATGAATTTCTCGTGGCCAGGAACATCTATAATAGTCACATTGTGATTCAAGAAAGCAAACCCAAGGTCAATGGTCATACCTCGAGCTTTCTCTTCAGCGAGTTGGTCTGTATTTGTACCCGTTAGAGCCTTTACCAAAGCCGTTTTCCCATGGTCAATATGACCTGCAGTTCCAATCACCACATGGGCCATACTACACCTCTATTATTGCTTCAATCAGCTGCAACGATTGATTAGGTAGCACGGCTTTTAAATCAATATAAAACGCGTTACCTTTGGTATA
>CAYYXU010000139.1:1771-4330 GCA_964475645.1 uncultured bacterium
CTTTCATCTGATCGATAAGTGCGCATCGTCTCTTCCATAAGAGCAATAGTCCATTTGCCACAACGATAGGTACGGTATAAAGGATTTTTTTGAATAATTTTTAGGTACCGCTTACTGCCTATAATAAATCCAGACTGGGGGCCACCCAGTAGTTTATCCCCAGAAAAAGTGATAACATCTGCGCCAGTTTTTACCACATCTGAAACTTGTTTTTCGGCTGGTAAATTCTGTTTGTTCATATTTAATAAGGCCCCAGAACCAAGATCTACCACAAGTGGTATATGCTTTTTCTTGGCCAGTAATGCTAGATCGGAAAGAGGAACCTCTTTTGTAAAACCCTGAACGACATAATTACTAGTATGAGCCCAGAGAATTACGCCCTTGTTTTTTGTAACAGCTTGCTCATAATCCTTGAGATGGGTGCGGTTGGTAGTACCCACTTCCACTAAATGGCAGTGGCTTTTACTGATTATGTCAGGTATGCGGAATGAACCGCCAATCTCCACCTCTTGACCTCGAGAAACGATTACATCCCTACCTTCGGCTAATGAATTCAAGACCAGCAATACAGCAGCAGCATTGTTATTGACAATCAGACTGCTTTCAGATCCACAGATCCCATTAAGCATTTCAGTTATGTGATTCTGACGATCACCACGCTTTCCGGCAGATAGATCAAATTCTAAATTGATATAGCCTTCTAGTTTTCTTGCTACGGTTGATATTACTTTTTTTGAAATTGGTGCGCGGCCGAAACCCGTATGAAGCACCACACCAGTACCATTGATGATATTTGTAATAGAAGACTGATCCAAGGAATTAAGTTTATCTAAAATCGCAGAAGTAATCTCGCTCCGGTTTATATCTAGTTTACCCGCTTTCGCCTTTCTTCGGTAGTCCCTTAATTCCGATTTAATTACTTCTTTTATATAATTATCATGAAGTGCAATAGATTCTCTTATTTCAAGTAATACTTTAGATACAGAGGGCAGTTGCTGTAATTGCTTTTCACTCATTTCTGCATAGGAAGTTGATGAACTTTATATAGATAAAGCAACCATCATGATTTCTTGATGATCAAATAACTTGTGAACAGCCCTGGAATCAATAAAAAACCCATAACGGTAAAGACATAGGAAATGCCCATATTTTCAGCAATAAAACCGCCCGCTCCAGCAGCAAGAGAGCCAATACCGAAGCTCAAAAAGAAATTGATACCATACCCCAAACCCCTATTATCACTATGGGTAAATTCGGCAATGAGCGTATTGCTAATGGGTTGGTTGCAAAAATAAGCCATTCCCAGTCCAAGACTGCATAGTACCAATATAATATCTGTTGTATAACCCATAAGCAATAAAAAGGGGATATTAATTGCTATAATCAGCGGCAATAATTTCGTTCGATCATATCGAGTTCCGAGCCGACCACCGATAATCTGACCAATAATTCCCGCTAAAAACACCAAAGAAGGAAAAATACCTGCCTTCATGGTACCAGAAATAAATGGCAGAAAATTACTGGTATTTTCAGCAAAATGAGTGGGCATGAAAGTCGTAAAACCGTAATATGCAAACCCCATGAGCATATTTGTCAGATAGAATAAGATCAATGCTGGGCGGTTTGTTTTTCTAACATGATTTTCTTGCTGCTCGATTTTTTCGTTTCTACTTGGGTCTCTTTTTGGAATAACTACTATTGTTGATAAGGCAAGAATAATGTTGAAAATGCCTAAAACTGCATATGACGCCCGCCAAGAAATTAGTAGTGCTAGCGTAGTAGCCATGATGGGTCCTAGAGCTGAACCTGTAGTACCAAATATACCGTGGACAGCCATCCCTTTAGTAATTGCTTGCACTCGTTGCGAAATAAGTGTGAGCCCGGCGGGATGGTAGATACTGCAGGAAAAGCCTAATAACCCCAATCCAAAGATCAGGATAATCAATGAATTAGATAGGGCCACAATTATAGCAGCTAGGCCAGAACCAAATAAGTAAAATAAAAGTAATGTTTTTCCACCCAATCTACTTTCTGCCAAGCCTGAAGGTATCGCCCCAATACCAAACATAAAGGCGCTTATGGTAGCAACCAAACCCAATGTATCCAACCCAGTAGAAAATTCTTGACGAAAAATAGGAATTAGACTGGGCAGTGCAAGCATTAAAGCGTGAACTGATAAATGGCTGCCACCAGTGATGCCCAATACTGTTTTTTCAAAACGGTTCATATTAATTCAGTCTTTCTAACTACCTTTGCATTCCATCACTATATTAGGGATGATGCTTGGGTATTTAATTCTTTGTAAAGCACTATTAGGTAACTTACTTGTAAAAAAAACCCCCATCAACAACTGCCAATGAGGGCGAAAATAGCTTATATAACTTGAAATTAGCGTTTTTCCGTTATACGGGTAGCTTTCCCTCTTAATCCGCGCAAATAATGCAGTTTTGCGCGCCGTACTTTGCCTTTGCGATCGACCTTGATAGAGATGATCATTGGCGAATGAACTGGAAAGATCCGTTCTACGCCAACACCACCAGAAATCTTACGTACAGTAAA
>CAYYXU010000140.1:0-4280 GCA_964475645.1 uncultured bacterium
ACAACATCAATTCTCGTTTTAACAAATGAACCTACAATATCCTCACCTACAACCACAGCATTGCCTCCCGAATCCGTCGCATAAGGCTGGGAAGTTATTTCAAGATTGTAGTTCTCACTTGAAGCTGAACTACTATCTGATTTTGTGGGGGTACGATTATCACAACTAAAAACTAGAATTGCGAGCAATGCAACGGTAAATATATTATTACTAACAAAAATCCAATTATTTCTCATCGTTTTCTCCTTCCCCATTAGAATCGCTATCAATTTCTTCAGCAGGATCAATAATTGATTTTTCTAATTCAAACATCGCTTCTGTTTTTGTTATGCCAGCAACATTGTCTCTAACTACTGAGGGTGTAATCTGTATAATTAAATCCATTTTCTTTTCCAGAATATCTTTACTGGTAAATAACTTTTCTCCAATAACAGGAATTTTATGTAAAAGCGGGAATTTATATTCCGTGTTTTTACGATCACGACTAATTAGACCACCGATAACAATAGTTTCACTGTCCTTTACTCTTATTACAGTAGAAGATGAGCGCCGTTTCACGCGAGGTATATTTTTATCAGGGCCAATGAACTCAAAAATTGATGATACTTCCGGTTCTACTTTCACTGTAATATCACCGTCCATATTTACTGAAGGCTGGACACGCATCTTTATACCAACCTCTTCCTTCTGTACCTGCACTTGACCACCAACACCACCAGAACTTAGAATGTAGGGGACGACATCAACCATCTCAATGTAGGCATCGCGACCATTCAGCGTTACCAGCTTAGAGTCTGCCAAAATTTCAGCCTGGTTATCCTTTAAAAGAAGATCCACAGTAAAATCAAATGCTGTCATTTGGCGACTGAATTTGGTTGGTACAATATTGCTCCCGTTCAAGCGATTAAATACCATATCAGCTGGCATTTCCTCAAATGGTAATCCAGCATATGTTTCAAGAATACCATCACCAGTTTCATTAGCATTTTGGGTAAGACCTGGCACTGCACTACCGGCACCTGTTAAGCCTGATGGTTCAATGCCATTTTCCGCAAATATGTTGGTATAGTGTGCCAACTTTGACCAATCAATCCCCAGTTTTTCTTCCGCATCAACAGCCACTTCAATCAAACGTACTTCAAGCATGATCTGTAATGCTGGTACATCAATTTCCTGGATTGCTTCTTCTATTTCAGCTATCCTCTTTGGAGAAGCATTAATCAGTAATTTATTCCCGGAAACATCCACCTGGATTTTATCAGTTAAATCCTGCAACAGATCCTTCAATTCCATTGCATCAGCGTATTTTAATTCGACCACATGGGAAGTAATACCAACCTCTTCGGCAAGTTTCTTTGGTTCAGCAATCAAGAAGGAATTACCAACTATCTCATAACTCAATCCAACTGCGCGAACAACTAGGTTGATCGCCTGCTGAATAGGTACATCATCCAAATGGATGGTTAATTGTTCTTGACGATTGACGTTTGGGTCTGTAACAATGTTATACCCGCTTTCCTTCGCCAATATAGATAAGATACTTGGTAAATAAGCATCCTCAGCGTGTACAGTGACAAGCTTTTCGCCGCCCGGATCCCTGGTAACGACACCCTCTGTATCCTGGGCCATCAGAATAAGGCTGAAAACAAATCCGCCTAAAATAAAAGTTTTAAGGTATTTCATTTTAATACACACTCCTTTTTTCCTTATTTGTGGTCGACACATCTTTGTCAACAGTTAAACCAGCGACAGGATAATGGAATTCTTTATCTCCCTTGGTGATAACTACTTCGGTTGGATCAATCCAGATTACCTCCCCACCGGCAATTGAATCACCAACTACTACTGTAAAATTTTTATCTTTATAGCTTATACCAGCGTATTGTTGTATACCTTCAATAATGTGGGTAACCCGTAGTTTACCCCGGTTACGGTGGCGTAATGAACGTCCTTGGGCATCAGTGAGGTACAACACATTTGTAAGGCGCATGGGTTCTTCTTCAAGAACAAAAATATAATTATCACGATCTTTGATGCGCTTTTCTAAATATTTAATAACTCCTTCCAATTCCTTATCCGTTCCAAATCTTACATTCGCGGCACGATCCTTGGCCTTTTGCCATTTTTTATTTGCTGGTACAAGTTTTACACCTGCAACGATTATTGAAACAAGAGCAAAAAAAATCAATAAAACCCAGATAGTCTTGTGGCGAGCATTCACGATGACACCTGTGTTTTTGATTTTACCATTGTTAAGGTTGAGAGATGAATTTCAATAACTTGTTCACGGAGGTCAATTTCCCTGGCGTTGCTCTTAATCCGCTCAATACCGTTTTTAACATGGAATTCATCAATCGTAACCAACCGTGGTGATTTTTCCAGTCGAGCCATGAATTTCCCCAATTGTTCATAGCTACATTTCATTATCACTTCGTAGGGTGCCGCAATGTAATTCAATTTATCAATCCTTGGCTTTGGCTTAATGTTTAACAAGGTAATTCCATGCTCATTCATCATTTCCATTAAACTTTTCAAGAAAGGTAAACTAGCATCATCCGCCAACGAATCTTGTTTAGAAAGCGCAAGATTTTGTTCAAATAATTTATATACCTGCTCAACCCTATTGGCCAGTATCTGGGCACTAATAAGTTGTTCATTCAATTCCACCAATTCATCTTCAAAATCAAGCAAATTCTCAGGCTTATCAGCGATGACCCACGCTTGATTTGCCCAAAACCCCGCAGTTAAAACAGTTATCAGCAAAGCGAATACGCCGTTACGCTTGGCCATCATGACTTTTTCTTCCTTTTCTTAACTACGGTTTTCAAAGCAGCTTCAATCTCAAAATGTACAATATCCTGTCCCCGAACCTTCTTCAATGAGCCCTGACGAAACTTTACTTTGGGGAATTTTTTGGAAAATTCGCGGTTACGTTTTATAAGGTTGATAAAATCATATACTATTTCATATTCTTCTTCGTCCTTGTAAACCACTGAAATCCCTTCAATATAAAGTTTTTTACTTCGTTTATTAAACTTGAGACCAGTTAATGCCATATCATCGGGTGTCATCTTGCCAAGTAACTCAAAATTCCTTGCCCATAATGTGCGATTACTCTCTAGTTCGGCAAATGAAAGGATGTCCCGTTTGGATAAATTTTTACCCTGTGCCTGCAGGTCACTTATCCGCTGCCTTATATCAGCAATTTCATTTTCCTTTTGGGCAATAAGCCGATTGTAACCAGACCCAATTAAAAAAAGGCTTGTATTGGCAAAAATCAGGCTTAGCACAATTACAGTAAATATCATCCAACGGCCTCGTTCTTTCCATCGTACTGTTCTGGCTTCTTTAGTATCTGTCTGATTAAGATTAATTAAAATAAATTTCTTCATTTACCCAAGACTCCTCGTATTGCTAGACCAGTTGCAACCGCATATTGATTGGGATTGGATAATTCAAGTTTTTCATAGCCGGCTAATTTCTGGAATGGATCAAATAAAACTGTACTCAAGCTAAGCTTGTTTTCGATTATTTCCTGAAGACCCTGAGTAGAAGACCCACCACCGCTTAATATTATTCTTGTGAAAAAACTCTGATTGGTGGTTTTGGCATAATACCGAAGTGATCTTCGTAAATCCTCGATCAAATTATCAAAAATATTCCTTTCAGCAACTGCGATATCGCTAAGATCATCACTCGCACCATTTTGAAAGCTGCTGATGCCATTTTTCATTATTTCGTCTTCGGCGGCTATATAATCGATATCACGTTTCTCAGATAAATCCGTAATAAAATGGTATCCCCCGATTGGTATGTCTCTGGTAAAAAACTGTTCCTTTCTGCCCCAGACTACTAACGATGAAGAAATGGATCCAATATCCAATAATACGGTTGCACCTTCTTCCGGAAATTCATTGGCGTTGGCAAAAGCATTTGTAATGGCAATGGGGTCTGCGTCAACGACCCCAGGTGTAAAACCAACTTCTTTGAGTAACTCAATATGGGCATTAGACACTTTTTTTGTACAGGCAACCAGTCCCACATCAATTTTATCTACTTCCTTTGGGTTTGGACCAAAAACCTGGAAATCAATAACTGCGTCCGAGCCATCCATAGGTATGTGCTTCCTAGCCTCAAAAGTCATTGATGAAAATAATTCGTCATCCGGCATATCCATTGTTGTGATTTGCTTTACACTTACATTTGTACCATTTAAACCTGTTATCAAATTCTTAACACGCTTTGGATTAATTTTCATTTCCCGCATTAATTCCCTTACC
>CAYYXU010000141.1:0-4245 GCA_964475645.1 uncultured bacterium
ATTTGTCATGCCGGCCAAGGAGCCGGTATCCATTTAGTCCACCTTATTATGCCAAAAGTGGATTTGCAATGACAGAATAGAATATCAAAAGTAAAGAGTAAATTATGCTAGACCCATAATGAATCAGTCGTACCAGCGAACAGCTAGATCTTCCCAGGATGGGTTCATTGATTCAATCATTTTTACTTTTTTTATCCTTGAACCAGCTTTAATTCGTTTCTCTGCTTCAATGGCTTCCCAAACATCGTTTGTTTCAGCGTAGTAAACTAATTTGTTACAATTATACCTGGATGCAAATGATTTTCGATCTTCTTTATTTTTATGCTGCCACACCCTTCCATTAAGGTCACTGGAAAAACCGGTATATATTACTGTATTTCGTTTGTTAGTCATCATATAAACATGGTACTGCTTTTCCATATATTAATTTAGACTATGTTTTTGCAAGGAACAACGTGACGACGCAATCTGGACTGTTTTAACGAGATTGCGTCACTGCGTTCGCAATGACACGACCATTGGAGGAGATTGCCACGTTTGCCTAAAGGCAAACTCGCAATGATAGATGTTAACGGAGAGAAGATTCTTCGTCGTGCCGGCTCTGAATGATTTGATGATTAAAATTTGGAAAAACTCTTTTCAGTGAGAAATTCAGTAATGATATTATCCGGAACTGGTTCAACTAGAAATTCTACTTTTTCAGAATAATTTATATCATCAAAATATCCAAGTTGCTGTCTAAAGAAACGGCCGTTGAATGATGAGCCAAATAGCTCATCTGCTTTCTTGATAATTTCCTTGATTGAATAATGATCCTTCATAATAAAGTATAAATCTACATAATCTTTCCATTTTGCACGTCCACCTAAGGCATAAGCCTTCATGGCTGCCAGAGAGAGTAATGATGGCATTGATAATCCATGGATATGATTGGCACTTTTTAACTGAAATGGAAATTGCATAAATGTAACTTTTACATTCTTTATGATAAAATGAATCTGATCACTCGCTTCATAAATCGTATTAATAGGAGTAACGGGCAAATCGTCTTTCCACTTTTTAATGGATTTAAGTTTGATTTTATCGTGCGTAAATAAATCAAAGTCAATGGACTTTCTATGACCAAGATATAAAGCAATTGCTGTTCCACCTACCAGATAGTACTCTTTTGCAAATAACTCAAAATAAGGTATAAGCGCTTTTTGAGTATCAGTTAGAATATCCGGATACATGTCTTTTAAAATAGGATTCAAAATATGTGATTACTTCAGGTTGGTAATTAGATCTTATCCCCTGATTCCCAGCTTTAAATATTTCTGACACTTTAGAAACAGTTACTATTTTAAAAAGATCTGCTACATCTTGTTCACTTCCATAATTCAAGATGGCTTCAACGATAGATGACAAACTTAATTGTTCTAAATCACTTTCAGCTACCCACCACCATAATGTTTTATGGTCTAAAATAAAGTTTCTCATTTGTATCCCAAATGTTTCTACAGCACGCATTGTTAAAAATGGGTTTGTTATTTTTTTCTCAGATAGTCCCTGCTCAAGGGCCAAACTAGATGTATGACTTTGCATATTCAATGTGTACAGATTATTATTACCCCAATAATAGGATGTTGTTGTTTGTGTCTCATTTCCAGTTTTATCGAGCGGTAATTCCAAATATTCATTATTCTCGGCTTCAGACAAAATTTTATCTAGTGTTGCGTCTAGGATTTGCGCAATTGAAATCACTTGTGCGAGGGTCACCCTGGAGCGACCGGATTCTAGTCTGGCTACTGTATCACGAGAAACATTCATCTCACGGGCAAGATCCGTTTGGGATAATTTTTTCCCTTTACGGATCATTTTTAATGAATACATTACCTTTTTTTCAATGGATTTGGATGTTTCAAATGAATGCATGGTTGGCTCCTTCGCTAGTCAATATTACTGTGTTTCAATTAGTGTGACAAGCATATTTCGCACAATATATAGATATAAACCTTATTTTTGAGTGTATATTACATTATTTTATACATAATCATGCATTTATCGCATATATTAATACTGCCATTACGAGGAACAACGTGACGACCTAATCTGGTCTGTTTTAACGAGATTGCTTCACTGCGTTCGCAATGACATTAAAAATATAAGTCATTACGAGGAGCCTGCGACGTGGTAATCTCCTTAGGCCCTAGATTAAATCCCGACCCATTCAATGAGATTGTTTCACTACGTTCGCAATGACGAATAAAACGTGACCCGACGAAATCTTTTATATAATAAAAAAGCCCCTTTCGGAGCCTAAAATAAACAAGATCAAATTGGTTTATTCTAGATGGTCAACCTTCTAAAACTTTAGTCAATTTTATTTCAGCAAAGACAAAATTATATCAATAATCCTACCTTGGTCTTCTTCCGATAAACTAGACCCTGAAGGCAGGCATAAACCATTTTCAAACAATTCAGCCGAAACATCCCGGTTATCACTTGTAACATATTCATATTTTTTATATAGCGGCTGCATGTGCATGGGCTTCCATACAGGACGGGATTCAATATTTTCTTTTTCTAAAGCATCAATTATTTGAGTTCTTGATATGCCAGCTACTTTCTCATCTACTGTTAAAGTTGTCAACCATCTATTCGACTTACCATAATCCGCTTCTTGCATAAATGTAAACCCGTCTACATGAGATAATGCTTTCTCATATCGATTGAAAATAGATCTTCTTGTGGAGACTCGGTCATCAATTACTTCTAATTGGCCACGTCCTACAGCTGCCAATAAATTACTCATTCGATAATTATACCCTAGTTCTTTATGTTCGTAGTGTAACACTGGCTCTCGAGCCTGAGTAGCCAAAAAGCGGGCCTTATTAACATATTCTTCATTATTAGAGACTAACATTCCCCCGCCGGAAGTCGTTATAATCTTATTACCATTAAATGACAATATACCCATTTCACCGAATGAGCCACATTTCTTGCCTTTATAATCTGCCCCTAATGCTTCTGCCGCATCTTCAATGAGTAATATGTTATATTTTTCACATAGGTCTGTAATAGCATCATAATCACAGCTTTGTCCATAAAGATCGACAGATATAAGTGCCTTTGGCTTATACTTTTGCATGGCTTTTTCACATGCAGTCAAATCCATTGACCAAGTGATTGGATCTGAATCAATAAATATGGGTTGTGCTTTTTCGTATAGTATTACATTGGCGCTGGCTGAAAAAGTCAAACTTGGGCATAAAACTGTATCGTCTTCTTTTACGCCCAAAATCTTTAAAGTTAAATGTAAAGCGCTGCTCCCGGAACTTAGTGCCGCAGCATAGCCTACATTTAAATATGAAGCCATTTCATTTTCAAATTCATTGACATGTGGCCCCAAAGGAGCAATCCAATTGGAGTCGAATGCATCTGTGAGATACTTTCTTTCTTTTTCACCCATGTGGGGAGGCGATAAGTAGATACGGTTATTCATCTAATGTCTTAATTACTTTTGCGGGGACACCGAAAGCAATTACATTTGGTGGAATATTTGAATTAACTAGACTATGGGCACCTATAATTGAGTTTTCCCCTATCGTAACACCTGATAACACAGTTGAGTGGCTACCTAATTTGCAATTGTTTTTAAGGACTACTTTCCCTGATGTACTGTCGATAGTAGAGACAGAGTAAACAGAACAATGTGAGCCTATTTGGACATCATCTTCAATAATTACGCCATATTTTGCGTTTATATAAGTAAAAGCACCAATATCAGTTTTATTACCTAATTTCAACCCACCGATATTTTGTACAACCCAATTATATTTTGTAGGAACACCTTCTTCAATCTCTGGGTATTTCCAATCAATAAATCGGTCATTTTTATTTTTCATTATTTGCTCCCTCTAAATTTAGGCATTATTGCAAATTGCTTATGAGAGACACCTTCTCGTTTCATTACTTTCCAAATAGTTAATAATAATATTCTAATATCTAGCCAAAACGATTGGTTTTCTACATACCAAACATCTAATTCAAATTTTTCTTCCCACGAAATGGTATTTCGGCCATTAATTTGTGCCCAGCCTGTTATACCCGGTTTTACTTCATGGCGTCTCATTTGCTCTTTTGAATAAAGTGGTAGATATTCCATGAGCAATGGTCTAGGACCGACTAAGCTCATGTCCCCTTTTAATACATTCCATAGGCTTGGTAGCTCATCTAGACTTGTTTTTCTAAGGAACGATCCTA
>CAYYXU010000142.1:0-4231 GCA_964475645.1 uncultured bacterium
ATCAGTTATTTGCCACATTAGATACTACAATAAGGAAAGTTCAACTTGATAAGTACCATTCCATTTTGTTGAGTGATACAGTGGGTTTCATTAGAAAATTACCACATGATCTTGTAGCCAGTTTCCGAAGCACACTTTTAGAAGTGCTTGAATCGAATTTAATTTTGGTTGTTTTAGATGCAGCATCTGATCAAGTGAACGAGCATTTGAAAACTATAGGCGAGGTATTAAAGGAATTAGGTGCCGAACGATACGAAGCTTTGACCGTATTGAATAAAATTGATTTAATATCGGAAAATGGAAAGATGAATTATCTTAAACGAAAATATCCAGACGCGATTTTGGTTTCAGCCAAAGATCAATTACGATTAGATCGTTTAATCGCAGAAATGACAAAATCAATGAATGCCGACTACGAAACTGTAGAAATTACATTTTCATATGAGCAGGGAAAGGAACTTGCAAAAGCGCAGGAAAATGTAGAGGTACTTGAGAGGCATTATCAGAATGATTCAATAAAGTTAAAAATAAAGGGCAGGCGTAATAGAGTTAATCAAATCATTAATCGGTATCAATAAAAAGACCCCAGAAAAACCGGGGTCTTTTAACTATCCTGCAATCAATGTTTTTTCAGGATCGCTCTAGACATGGTGGTAGCCTCCCACATATAGCAAACTTCCTTGATTCACAATAAATGAAAAGGCCTGTTTTTTATACATGGAGTACAGCTTCCAAGGATAATTATTGTAGATCCTGAAACAAACGATTCGAAAGCAGGAATGCCAAAAAGCTATTTGGAATTTATTATTGGTTATAATGGAAGGCAATGAATCTCAATGGGTTGTGAAAAATTATCGGCTTTCTTAGTATTTTCAACTTGGATGAAATAATGAATTGGAGATATAAATGAAAGATTTAAATAATAAAGTTGCACTACTCACTGGTGCATCCTCTGGCATTGGTGCAGTTACAGCAAATTTATTAACCCAAAATGGTGTTACTGTTATTGGTGTTGCACGTTCCAAAAGCGGGCTGAACAATACCAAAAGTATTATTGAAAAACATGGCGGTAAGTTTCATTGCCTTCCGTTTGATATATCACAAACATCAAAACTTTCTGAATTGAAAGATCAGGTTATTAATATTGTTGGGGATGTTGATATATTGATCAATAATGCCGGAATAGAGGAATACAATTATTTCCAGGATTATGACCTAAAATACATTGAAAAAATTACTAAGGTGAATCTAATAGCAGGTATGGAACTGACTCGCCAATTCTTGCCCCAAATGTTAGAACGTGGCGGTCACATTGTCAATATATGTTCTTTAGCTGCAAAAAAGGGAGAAAGTTTCAACGCAACATATTCTGCAACTAAGGGTGGGCTGGCCTTATTCACAGATGCATTACGGCAGGAAGTTCATGGCACTCCAGTTGGGGTATCAGCGGTTTTTCCGGGCTTAGTAAAAGATGTGGGTATGTATTCTGATAGTAAGGTAAAAGCACCATTAATTCTTGGTACAATTTCTTCAAAAAAAGTTGGTGATGCAGTAATTAAGGCGATCAAAAAAAATAAACCGGATGTTATTGTGAATTCAGGTCCATTACGGCCTTTGTTAGCAATTGATGCATTATTCCCAAATTTTGGCAATTGGTTTGCTAGAGTTACTGGGATTATCGAATTTTGCAAAAAGAGAGCAGATTTAGGCGAATAATTCCAATTAACTTACTCTCGCAGTGAATCAAATAAGAAGTATCACATCCGCCATAAAGACACTAAAGGGATTGCAAAATTTTGAGCAGTCTGCAATTCCGTCTGTTCGGGAACAAGATGGTCATTATCAAGGGCTAAGTAATGAAGATATACCTTTAAAGATTTTCCATCCAAAGAATCCAACTGGTGCTGTTTTAATATTGTATCCTGGTGCATCAGCCAAAGGCGAGGCACACCCCAAGATGATCGCTTTAGCACGGTCCATAGCTGTGAATGGCATTCAGGTATATATACCACGGATTCCTCCGCTACTTAATCTAAAATTGTCCAAAAGTATTTTAGAGTGGACTATCCATTTTTACCGATGGTTAAAGAACCAGTCGGGGCATGAGAATAGTCCTATCAATCTTGCTGGTATTAGTTTTGGAGGTGTTATAGTATTAAAAGCCTGTTTAGATCCATTTTTATTAAAACAACCACCCAAATCTGTTATTGTGTTTGGTACTTCATACGATGCAAGGACTAGTATGAAATTCATGTACAATGGAAGAATAAATTACAATGGTAATATCATCAGACTGAAGCCTGACCCTTGGAGTGTAATCGTATTATTTCACAATTACTTAAATCAAGTTGATGTGGGTTATCCAACCAATGGTGTTCAAAAGGTGCTGCAACTTATGGCACGTGATCAGGATGATCAAGCACGAGACCTAGTGGATAATTTAGTGGGTGAGGAAAAAGTTTTAATCAAGAACATTATCGAATTAAACATGTCTGACGAGTTAAATAGAATTATGGATATAATTTTCCGAGATTGTGCGGATCAAATTGAATATTATTCTCCTAAATACTGGTGTAAAAACATTAGGAACGAAATATATATTATGCACGGAACACATGACACACTTTCCCCATTTACAGAATCAATTAAATTAAATAGTGAATTGCCAAACAGTCATTTGCTCATTTCCGGTATATTTAAACATAGAGCATTATCCAATGAAGTGTCTATATTTTTTAAGTGGAAAGAGATTTTTAAAATTATTTTGTTTCTATCAAAATATTTCAAAGGAGGGTTGCTTCCATAGCTAAGGTTAGTTGTGAATCGTTTAATTTGATTGGTAATTGAGCTTATATTACCTAATCTTTTGGCGCAAATTCTGTAATACTTTATCTAAATCAATTAATAAATGTCAGAACAAAAAAGTAAAGAGAAAAGATCGTCCTATACTGAATATACCTTGGATATGTTCTCCCGGAGTTCTGGAAAAAATCATGCGGAAATAAAGCAATTCAACCAATGGCGTAATGAGATTATAAATGCGGATAAATATACATTTGAAACACCCCACCTAACTCCCCAAACACCCGAAATAGGTGTTAGAAGAATTCATGGTGATGAACATAAACTTTTCAATTTTTCAAGTTATAATTATCTTGGTTACGCTAATCATCCTGAAGTAATTAATGCTGCGAAGGATGCATTAGATAAATTTGGTCTTGGTGCTACCGGTAGTCCGTTGCTTAATGGCACTTTTGATATCCACAAACAGTTAGAAGATGCCCTAACTGAATTTTTTGGTCAAAAGGGCTATGGTGTATCATTATTTTCCTCAGGATATGGTGCCAATATCGGAGTCGTATCAAGTTATATTCACAAAGGCGATTATGTCGTACTGGATCATTCCTCACACGCATCATTAATAGATGGTGCCGTTATGTCTCAAGGTACGATCAAACTATTTAGGCACAATGATGCCCAATTTCTTGAAAGAATACTCAAAAGAATATCTAAGGAAAATAGACGAATACTCGTTTGTGTGGAGGGAGTATACAGTACTGATGGTGATTATGGGAACTTAAAGGATATTGTAACTGTCACTAAGAAATATGGTGCTTCAATTTTAGTGGATGAAGCACATTCTCTCTTGGTTGCCGGTGCAACAGGAAAGGGAGCCGTTGAACAATTTGACGTATTAGGAGATGTTGACCTACTTATCGGTACATTCAGTAAATCTTTTGGTGGTGTTGGTGGTTGTTTATATGCAAAACAGGAATTAATTAACTACGTAAACTATTATGCCAGATCACGCATGTTTTCCTGTGCGCTGGACCCAGCAGTAACGGGTGGTATTTTAAAAGCGCTTGAACTGTCCTCCGGACCTGATGGTGATGAAAAACGTAAACGTATTGTTGAAAACGCTGATTACCTTAGGTCTTTGCTAAAAAATAAGGTGGATATTGGGACCTCACAATCATGGGTGATACCTGTTATTTTTGGTGATGAACGTAAATCATTACCTCTTGGTGATTGGCTAATGAGGAAAGGGTATGATTTTTCTATTATGATGTTTCCAGCAGTGAAAAAGAATAAATCTATTATCCGTGCATTCGTTACATCTGAGCATACAAAAGAACAACTTGAAGGGTGCGCCGAAGCATTAATTGATGCAGCCAAAGAATATGAGTTCGCATTATAAAAGATGGTGATATTATGACAGAACATGTTGCAG
>CAYYXU010000143.1:0-4197 GCA_964475645.1 uncultured bacterium
TACTTATCAAGTTGAACTTTCCTTATTGTAGTATCTAATGTGGCAAATAACTGATCCTGAATAAATACATCTTCTCCGGAAAGTGCTCGCATCAGTGTTGATTTACCTGCATTTGTGTACCCCACCAATGCAACCCGGTACTCATCTTTTCTTCGCTTACTTTGGGTTTGTCGCTCTTTTTCAATGTAGGTGAGGTTTTTCTTCAGTTTAGAAATCCGCTGGCGGATTAAACGTCTATCTACTTCAATTTGAGATTCTCCCATCCCAGCAAGAGTACCTATACCTCCCATTTGCCGTTCTAGGTGAGACCATTGTCTGGTAAGCCGTGGCAATATATATTCCAGTTGTGCCAATTCTACCTGGGTTTTTGCTTCTCTTGTTTGCGCGTGTTTTCGGAAAATATCCAGGATCAGACCATTGCGATCAATTATCTTGATATTTTTTTCTAACCGTAGGAAGTTTTTAACTTGACCTGGATTTAATTCATCATCGAAAATAATTAATTTCACATTCAGTATTTTTGCCTGTTCAATAATCTGCAGTGCTTTACCTTTTCCGATAAAATACTGAGGATTAATTTTGCGTAACTTTTGGGTGATTTGTCCGACAACTTTAGCCCCAGCAGTTTCTGCTAACATTTTTAGTTCACTAAGATGTTCTTTAACTACTTCAGTAGTTTGGTCGCCATGTGAAACACCAACAAGAAATGCGTTTTCACTTTTCCTTATCTCAGTTTGATCCAATTATCAATATTCCTTTGTTTTTAATCTTTCTGTATTTGGTCTACCAAGAATTGATTCAATTAACAAACAACTCAGTGCAATAAATAATAAAAGCCGCCAAATCGAGCGACCGTATCTTATTTCCTTTAGTTCTGCCCCTAAATGTTGGGTTTGTTGAATTATTCTAGCCTGTTCGATGCCTAAACTTTCAGCTAATTTTCCGCCTTCAATTCTGATAGAAGGAAGTTCATGTGGAGACAACACTGTTGAGAATGAAGAAAAAAGATTCCCATCTGCAAACACATGATATGATCCTAATTCACTTGTTTGTGTAATCAATAATTTTTCATTTGTATAATCAGGAATTAGTTTTATCTCATTTTCCATTGGTGTCATTAATACCCATTTTGCATTTATATTTTCACCCTTAATATCAATTATCTTATCTTGTCCAACCAAAAGAGGTTGAACATTGAATTCCTTTGTGCCTAGTAATATCAACATGCGATGTAAAAGTGGTACGAGCAAGCCTTTAACGGAAAGGTCATTCCAACCTAGGTTCAATGGAGACGTAAAAACAAACCCCGAGCTCCCAAATGCCTTAGATTCAACTAACAATGGGTGGCCATTGTTTAGTTTTATTAATGGGGTGTGGTTCCTTTGTAAGCGTACCTCATTATAACTAAATACTTGCGGTAATTCCTCATTCATATTATCAATTTTTAAATCGGTAAATAAAGAATGATTTTCATCAACAATCGACGTAGAAAAAAATGATTCACCATCCAGATGACGTGTTTTAATTAATTCGGGTAATTTTAATAAAGATGGCCACGCCACTGGATCTGTTTGATTCAGGTCATTTCCTACAAACCAAATTAGTCCACCACCGTTCATGAGGAATCGCTGCAAATCCTCAATTGCAGAATTACTTAGGTTGGTTGGATTATGTAATAACAGGATGTCAATATCACTTAAAAATAAACGTTCTACATCATCGGATAAATCTCTGTCTATTAGTAATAATTCTGTTTCGCCAGTTATCGCGCTTAAAGCCAGATCAAGTAAAAATAATTCTTCCATGGACTGGCCAATAATTTTTACTGCAATTTGATTTGGTATAACTAAATCAAAATTTCGAAAATTATCCATTGGAAAATCATCATCAGGAATAACTATTTTTCCATTAATAATACCTGTTTTACCAGGGTATACTTGAAACATAAAATCCTTAAATTTATTAGGTTCAAATTGACTGACAATTTGGCCAACACGCTCATCATTTAAATACAATTCCACTGGTATATTTCTTTTTTCAGTCACACCACCATTACCAACTCTGGTATTTAATTTTACTAAATGGTTCGGCAATTTTATTTGACTAAGCACACTTACTTCACTTATAGAAATATTATTTTCAACCTTCGGCTGTAAAATGCAGTAATATTTCCAATCTGAATTAGGATTTAGACTATCAATCTTAAAACTTGGTGCTGATTGGAAATCGCTGATGATAAAACACTCCCGGTTAGGTTCTGAGGCTTCAACCATTTGAAGCACAGAATCAATCATAGTCCATAAATTATCGGTCATATTTGTTTGCACAATACCTTTAACTATGGTCATAATTGATCTACCCTCTTCATGGGATCCACTGAATAATTTTCTTGGTGGATTAGTTTGATATAATTCTACCGTAGTTTCCCCCTCCAGGCCCTTTAAAATTGCAGGCAAGGAAGACTTTGCACGATCAAGTAGAGTACCATCATCAGTTTGAACAGCCATACTCGCAGAATTATCTACAACTATTACTGCTCTTGATTCAATATCTCCTGCCAGTTTACTGGTTAAAGTCCCAGTCATCAATGGTCTAGAAAACATTAATATTAAACATAAAATCGCAATAGTGCGCAAGAGCACCAATAGCCACTGCTTAATCCTCAAATGCCGTATCGTCTCATGCTTTAATGATTTGATAAATCGCAGGGTACTGAATTCAGTATCACGAGTATGGCGTAGACTTATCAAATGAATAATTATTGGTATTGTAATTGCTAACATCCCCCATAGTATTGATGGTGATAAAAACGTCATATTACGGCAGTACTTACAATTACCATGATTGTTCCGCAAAATAATGGTACGGAAAGATTATCATCGATTGATATTGGCATTAATTCAATAAACATTGCTGCAAATGCTCCAGAAAAAACTACTATTAATGGTAAAGTTAGATGTACAAAATAACCAGATAATAGACAAACTATCAGTCCTGCTATTGACCCTTCAATAGTTTTATTATAGAACTTCGTTTTACCATATTTTTCTCCCACAAGACCAGCTGTGGCATCACCTAAACTCATGTATACTAAACTTATTACAGCGATTTCTTTAGGGAAAATTGATATAGTTAATGTCGAACCAATAAATACCCAGGTTGCGCCTGTAAATTTTCCGTTGATTTCATGTATTCGAAGCATTGATTTGAGAAAATTATTAAATATTTTTTTTATTACAACTGAACGAACTCTTAAATACTCGATTACAATCGAAAATAATGTTAAGGGTACCAAAATACGGAGAACTTGGAAACGTGATTCAAGAACAAATAAATAAGTAAATGGAATCACTAAATTAAAAATATGGATTATCTTACGAAAATATTCGCTTCGTTGAATCAATTAGGGCTCGTTATTTAAACTATTAAATATGTCTTGTATATCAAGCACACTAACAACCAAGTTGATTGTCGTAGATTTATCAAGGACTGTACCATCTTTAATAGATTGATCCAACACGGTATAGGGTACCAAATCTTGATCTTGATGGTAGGAAATCTTTCCGATTATTAACCTCGATTTAAAAAGAAGTTCTTTTGCCTGATTAATTGATAGGCCTATCAGGTTCGGTACTTGGAAAAAATTAGGCGGCATTCCTTTGCTCACTGTAATCTGAACACCCATACCTTTCTTTCTACGATCACCAGCTTTTGGATATTGCCATGCAATTGTACCCTTCGGGTATTCTGGGTTATACTCTGTGTATACCGTATCAATTAATAACCCCGTCTGTGTTAACTCAAGTTCTGCGCTACGACGGGACTGACCAATCAGATTAGGAACCGGGACGGATCTTTCAGGTTGCGCAATTTTTAATCTTACAGTCCTTCCCATTTTCACCCTAGTATAAGGCTTTGGATATTGATCGACTATAGTACCTAGCTGAAATTTGTTTGTATAAAGAGTATCAGATATTTCATATCTGTAGTTCTCAGATTTAAGGATACGTACTACCTCATCCAACATTTTATATTGTACATCCATCATAATTCTGTTCTGATTATGTCGTGTATATACGGGCATGATTAAAAATTCTACAATTAGAGCAAAAACAATAATCATCCCGCTAATAGAAACTAATGTCCTAATGAAATTCATTTTCCAATATGTCTTAGGCGTACAGCAAACATACCAAT
>CAYYXU010000144.1:0-4188 GCA_964475645.1 uncultured bacterium
AGATGATAAATTTTTGCACGAAGCAGCAGCTGTATTGAAAAAATGGGATCGCTGTACGGATAATGAAAGTCGTGGCGCTGTCTTATTCAAAGAATGGGTGGATGCCATTGGTTTTTATATAGATAAACCTGATCTGTTTCATTCACCTTGGCTTGAAGAAGATCCGATGAACACACCTATTGGTATCGCAGATATAACTACCGGATTGACGGCATTGCGCAATGCTGGAAATGAGGTTATTGATAAACATGGAAGACTTGATATTGCCTGGGGAGATGTGTACCGTATTATTCGTGATGATGTAGACCTGCCGGCTAACGGTGGTCCTGGTGATCCTTATGGTATATTTCGCGTAACAAGTTATCGCCCAATTAAGAATAATCGTAATGCGGCTGTTGGGGGTGATTCTTTTCATGCTATCATTGAATTCGCTGATCCATTACGAGCGATGGCCAGTATTGGCTATGGAAATGCTTCTCAAAAAGGATCACCGCACCGTATAGACCAGGCGAAATTTTATTCACAGAAAAAGCTACGACCAATTTGGCGTTCGCGGTCAGAAATTCAATCAAACCTTACATTAACTGAACAATTTTAAATATCAAATCATGAAGGGAAACGTACGGTATGGCAAATAAATATGATGAAAAATCGGAAGACCACGGTGGGTTTGCTACTGGGGCCAAACTAGAAACAACAACTATTCATCATGAAGTAAATAGAGATCTAGCTGCCCAAACGCAACTCACAATCGTATCAGTAGTCCACTATCCCACCCGCGTCATAGCAACTGATGAATATGGTATCGAATGGACTCTGCCATTACATTCTGTAAAAATACTGGAACCAGTTGTTCAAAAAGATGAGCCAGACGTAAAATCTCGTGATGAGGGTAAAACGAGCCACCAAACCAACGATGTATCGGTTGATTCACCATTAGAGGACAGCTAACCACAGGTATATTCTCTGTGGTCAACTACACTATTTTGATATGTACATCCGTTACGCAATGTACTGCTGATTAAATATGATCCTGGTCATTAATGCTGTTGTTTTTATCATATCGTTTGTGAATAGCCTATTGGGTGGTAATTACTGGTTTATTTGTCAAAAACTTGGTAGTGAGAATCCCTTTATCATTGTCGAATGGCCGCTTTATTTCATTGGGTTTGAGATGTTTGGTATTCTTGTATTGGGTTTGTTTTACATTCCGATGATCATTCTGCGAAAAAAAGGAGTGCAATTTGCAGTCCGATAAATACAGCATTAAATTCAATTCAAAATGAGCAGATTATTTCTCTATTTTTTTGCTGTGTTAGGTATATCATTTTTATGCTCGTTACTAGAATCCTTTATTCTTTCTGTAACACATGCCCATATTAGTTTGGTCTCGAAGGATCGACCTGCATTAGGGAAAAAATTGTCTCATTTTAAGGAAAATATTAATCAACCTTTATCTGCTATCTTGAGTTTAAATACCATTGCAAATACAGTGGGTGCAGCTAGTGTTGGAGCGATTACCTTGGTTGAATTTGGCAGTAGTTGGGTGGCAATCATGTCCGGTATTTTGACATTATCTATATTAATTTTCTCTGAGATCATACCAAAAACAGTAGGTGCGCTTTACTGGAAAAAAATACTCGTTCCTGCTACTTTTGCGGTACAAGTGCTTATCATTATGACTTATCCACTGGTAGTCTTTCTTGAATTGCTTTCCAAGTGGTTAGCTAAGGCGGAAAATGAAGATAAAGTTTCTCGAGAAGAAGTTATTGCTATGGCAGAATTGGGTGAAGATGAAGGTACGATAGAGGAGAGCGAGAGCACTGTGATTGAAAATGTACTCATGCTTGATGATATCTTAGTTGAGGAAGTGCTTACACCCAGATCTGTAATCTTTGCGGTGAATAAAACCAATAGTGTAAAAGAAGTCTTAGATAAGTACAATGACATTGAATTTTCTCGTATTCCCGTTTATGAAGATGGATTGGATAATATAATTGGTATCGTGCGTCGCCATATTCTGTTAAAAAGCAAAGCTGAGGATCAATTTGACGTGACGATGGGTGAATTGGCCAAACCGATTCATGCTGTGGAAGAGAATGATTCTGTCGGAGATGTCCTGGATGAATTTGTAAAACGTCGAGAGCACCTTTTCATGGTTAAGGATCAGTTTGGCCAGGTTGCTGGTTTGATAACGCTTGAAGATGCAATTGAAACACTGTTAGGCGTTGAGATTGTTGATGAGACAGATTCTGTGGTGGATATGCGTAAACTTGCTCTAGATAATTGGCGGAAAAAGCGCTGGAAAAGCCAAGGAAAATAACCAGCGGACTAAAAAGAACCAGCGGACTCAAACCTTGAGCTGAATGATGCGCCGCTTTATCACAATTGCATCCTTTATTTCTTTTTTATCCTACGCTCAGCAGACAGGAATAAAAACGCTTTATTATGTAAACGAATTCGATTTTAAAAGCGGTCACCCCACTCCTCAATCAGAAATTCGATACAAACCGCATATTCGTGCTGAATATGATGTGCTGAACCGTTTGATATCGAAGGCGAATTTGAATCGAAAAAGTATTGTGGTTAGTAAGGAATCATACACTTATGAGTTAGATACAAATGACCCCGTTAAGAAACAGGATTATGAGGGGGAAGATCGCTTGGTGCGAACAACGTTATTTGGATTACGGGGAAAAGCACCAAATTATATTTCTTATGTTTATGGAATGGATTCGTTAGAGACCTGGAAGGATGATATCTTTACCATTATCGATTATAATGAATATGAAAAGCCCTATTTCTACCATTTCTTGGATGTGAATGCTGTTGGGTATGCCAATGCAACGCTGGAATATAATGATCTAGGTTGGTTAACTAGACAAGTCTGGAAACGATTGCCTGATGGTAAGCAAATGCGCTTGTGGACCTATGATTTTGATCCGCAAACAGAATTGACCAGGATTCTGGAATATGATTCCTCAAAAACCTTGGTAATGGATATCAGGTTAAACAAAGATTCACTTGAAGCTGTTTATAATCCCATTATGCCGGTAGACAGTGGTTTTGTTAATCATACCAGAATATCCATTGAGTTGCAGGATAGTATTAATTACGGTTTTATTACCTGGCGGTGGGTTGCAGGTGTGCCAGATGTGGATAGTATACATGTTTTTAAAATGCCGGATAGTCTTTTTGAACGGCGCACATATTATGAGTATGATCTACAACTTGATAATTACCTTACGGATGGAGGGATATATGATATCGAATTCACCGGGGAAAGTGCTTTTGAATATGAGATCATTAAGGTTGTTATCCGACAAGTAATGTATGATGTTACACCACCTACCATATCCATCGGTACAAAGCCAGCCATAAATAAACCGGAATTCTTTTTTACAACAGACGAACCATTATCTTCAGGTTATATAGAGTGGATACCCTTTCCATCGTCCTCACACCAGGATTCGATACACCGTATTCCCATGACTGACACTGAGTTAGGACTAGGAAACAGACAGTTTATTACATTGGATAATCAGACGCCTTTGCTGGATAGTGCGGAATATACTCTTCAACTAACAGCCTATGATCGTGCTCAAAATAGTTCTTTCTTCCAAGCAGAGGAACTTATTCTATACGACATTTCTCCACCCCTGGTTTACATGTACTATCCATTGAGTAATACTTATGTGAATAATTTAGAAGTGCAGGTCGAAGCAAGCGAAATATTGGCTTCCGGTCAAATTATTTTAACAGACCTTTCTGGTGTAAGAGACACGTTATCACCGCATGTTTACCAGTTGCCAAAAAAAGAACTACAACTGGGTTTGCATGCTGCACTGTTGGATGATGCATTGCCGGTAATGGATACAACAACCTATAGTTTCAAGTTCATCGGTACCGATCCTGCTGGCAATATTTCAGATCCGGTTATACGTGAACCTATTAATTATGATATATCGCCCCCAGTCTATACACAGATATTTCCAAACATCGGTTCCCATGTTAATAATCCTCGGTTATCATTTATTATAAGTGAAGATCTTGCTGCAGGAGAATTTACTTGGGCTTACCGTGAAGGACTGCAGGATACAGCAGCGCCACACATAATTACCTTGGTAAGTAATGAACGCAAGGGTGATACTCGAACAAACTGGATGCTCAAGAACCAAACGGAACTGT
>CAYYXU010000145.1:0-4166 GCA_964475645.1 uncultured bacterium
TTGACCATACCGGAGTATTTGCATCGAAAATACCAGGATAATTCCAACGTAATTCGATTATTCTCCGCTGTAATAATTGCTTTTTTCTTCACTTTCTATGTTTCTGCACAATTTCATGCCTCTGGGAAGGTCATCAATTCACTATTTGGTTTATCACCAGTTAATGGTATTACAATTGGTGCAGCAGTAATAATTAGCTATACCTTGATGGGCGGATTTTTTGCTGTAGCCTGGACTGACCTTTTACAAGGGATCTTAATGATTGGTACATTAGTAATACTTCCGCTTGCTGGTTTTCTTGAATTACAGGGCAGTGAATATACTCTTTCGGATGACCTGCTTCAAATCGGTGAATCTAATGCTTCATTTACCATGGGTCGGGAAGGATTAGCGGCAGTTAGTGTAATTTTAGGTGGTTTGAGTTGGGGGTTAGGCTATTTGGGGCAACCTCACCTTGTAATTCGCTATATGGCCATACGTAACCCTATAGATGTAAAGAAAGCTAGAACCATTGCAATACTATGGGCATTGCCTGGCATTACTGGCGCGTTCCTGATTGGACTGGTTGCGCTGAATTATTATGGACCTGAGTATTTTAATTATTTTGACGTTGAACAGGCAATGCCTCTTTTAGCCTTGGAATTATTGCCACCAGTATTTGCTGGTTTATTAATTTCGGGTGCGGTAGCTGCAATGATGTCAACTGCTGATTCGCAATTACTAGTATCTACTTCCGCTATTACAGAGGATTTTATTCATCAGTATCTTGGAAAAAATATACCTAATAAAGCACTAGTCAGACTTAGTCGCTTTACCATTGTGATTTTAGGTTTATTTGCATTTGGGATCGCTTACCTCTCAGAACTTCAGGAAAGGAATATATTTGGTGTTGTGAGTTATGCCTGGAGTGGCCTAGGGTCTGCTTTTGGTCCTGCACTTTTATTAAGCCTTTGGTGGCCTGATACAACCCGTAAAGGTATTATAGCAGGTTTATTAACTGGGTTTTTAACAACCATAATTTGGGCAAATACTGATCTAAAGCTGATCGTTACGGAACGACTAGTTAGCTTTGTTTTTGCCTTTTTAATGGTAGTTATTGTTAGTCGTATAGATAAGGAAAAAACCTGATGCGTACTACAGGTGATATTTTACGCGCAATCCAGGCAGGAAATATCGAACCGGTATACTTTCTTTTGGGAGAAGAATATTATTTGCAGCATCTAATTATTGAACACATTGGCAAAGCTATATTTGGTAAGTCGAAGCAAAATAAAACATTATTATTGCCTGATGAATTAAGTAATAAAGAAATTATTGATCAGCTTACTCAAACTGATCTTTTTTCCAGTAAAAAACTTTTCATCTTACGAAATCCAGCGGCATTGCGAAATAAATATCGAGAAGAATTACTGGATTACTGCCGTAATCCGCTGCAAAACCACAATTTGATAATTATAGAAGACGATTACGGTGATAGGAAAGCAATGACAAAAGATTTGAAAAAAAACATAGATACTGTTTCAGTTCAAATTCCTTTTACCAATGAGATGAAAAAATGGACCAGATTCTTTTTAAAAGAAAAAAACCTGTTGGTAGCTGAAAATGTAATAGATGCATTAATTGACATTGCAGGTGATTCTGTATATCACATTGCCAATGAAGTCGAAAAAATTGCCCTTAATGTTACAGATGATGGAACTGTAACATTGGATATGATCTATCAGTTCAGTGGTTGGCAACGGGAATATCAACGGTGGGAATTTTTACAGGCCATTGGTTTGCGTGATATAGGGAAGGCGTTACTTTTGGGGCAATCCTTGTTTAGGCAGGGACAAACGATGCTTGGTTTGATGTATCCGTTAACATCCCTTTTTCAAGAGATATTATTCGAAAAATTATCTTCTGGAACTTTATCCGCAAAAAAAGGTTATATACCACTACCGCCTTCTGTGATAAAAAAACTATCTCAGATCGCAAAACGTTTTAGCAAGGAGGAAATAGAATACGCATTATTACTGTTAGGTGATATTGACCAACGTTTAAAAACAACTAATGAGCCAGATGAATCATTACTCAGCAAATTCCTCTTCACGGTCCTCACAGCACATGGATAAGCAATTCGTATTTACTGATGAGGAACTTATTGCCAGATTCCAAAATGGCGATGAACAAGCCTATGTCGAATTAGTTAATCGCTACCGTGACCGCCTAATGACATTCGTTTATCGTTTTGTCAATGATGAAGTTATCGCCGAAGATATAGTTCAAGATACATTGGTAAAGCTATATACACATAAAGATTATTATCGCAATATTGCGAAATTTTCTACATGGATATATACGATTGCTTCAAACCTAGCCAAAACAGAATTGCGGAAAAAGAAGCGTCGAAAAGTTACAAACCTAAGTGAAATGGGTTCAGAGGATTGGGAATATCAAATACCATCTGTTGAACGGGATACAGGAGAGATAGTTCAGGGTCAATTTGCAGAAAGGAAAATTCAGAAGGCGATCCAGTCTTTACCCCTTCATTTCCGGACGGTGGTAATTTTGCGAGATATCCAGGAACTTTCCTATGAGGAAATTAGTAAGATAGTTGAAGTTCCTCTTGGAACAGTAAAATCACGGATTAACCGTGCTCGTTTACAATTGCAAGAAATGTTAAAAGAATTAAGATAGGAGATAATAATATCGATGAACCGTTATCAGTTTGAGGATTTAATATCCGATTATATAGAAAATAAACTTCCAATCGCCAAGCGCAAAAAGCTTGAGGCATTTATGGAAGCGAACCCAGAAGCGAAGGATCAATTGGAATCGATCCGTTCATTAATGAAGTCCATGAAAAAACTGCCTAAAGTAAAAACTTCAGATGAGTTTACGGAAAAGTTAATGAAACGGGTAGAATTTGAGAAAAATCGACCCTCAGCTAAGAAATATGTGACAAGCACAGTTGGTAGTAAGACATATTTTGGTTTTACGCCGGTATATGCCACTGTAATGACTGCATTAGTAGTTGCTTTTGTCGTTGTTGGAATGCAATTAGTCCCAAAGACTAATAATAATTCCACAGTTTTACCAACAAGTATCACTGCAGAAACAAGTACAATTCCAGAATCAACCAATCCAAAGCCATATCAAAATGACGATATAATGTTAGCTGAAGATCATGATTCCACTAATGTAGATGACCCAGCGAGAGTAAAAAGTGGCCAATTCGATGATAAAATTAAACTTGTCGGGAATAAATAATAGTATTTGACTAATCAAAATTAGAGTCGCAAACACTCTTCAATAATACACCTAGTTTCCGTAAGTTTTATACATTGGGAGCTATCGGTTGTGGCTAATCTAAAACTAGTAACTATTGTTACAATTGTCATCTTATCGTTTATATTGTTTATTTTTCCTGCACCTGATGGTACCATCTATACCGTATTTAGAATATTTGTTTTTATAAGTATAACATTTCTCTTTTTCCAAACAAGTATTGGGGTCCAAGAAAGTGAAGCACCAACAACAAAATCATTCGCTTTAATAAATAATAGACCTGACAATGAAGAATTGACCGATGAATTACGCGAGAATTATGATCGTTTGTTAACAATTGTTTTTCAAATGATAATTGCCATCAATCCAGAATACAAATGTGCAACATATATGTTTGACCCCGCTTCAGGCGGATTAGTATTGCAAAAATCAACATTTAAAGAATTCCCGGAAAATATAAACCAGGATGATTCACTCTGTGGTTCAATTCTTAACCAAGACGAACCTGTTTTAGTTCAACAAGCTGAGTCTAAAGAAAATTGGATAAATTTATTTGGCGAAAAAACATGGCGAGGAAGTGAATGCATGATGGGTGTTCGGTTGATGTACCATGAACGTCCGGTTGGTTTGAAGTATCATGAGCGCCCTGCTGGTTGCCTGATTTTATTGGCCGACCATTTTAAAACGGTAAATGAAAGGGACAGGGGAATTTTAACCTATTTGGGTAAATATATATCTACAGGCATAAACAGACTGCAACGCATAGAAAGATTGGTTACGGAAAAGGATTACCACTTAAGAATTGCAAATTTGTTTAATACGTTTGGCGTTAAATCAGATCAAAATGAATTATTTGAAAAAATAAGGGATCTATGTAGATCCTTTTTCCGTTATGA
>CAYYXU010000146.1:0-2215 GCA_964475645.1 uncultured bacterium
CCTCCATATCCTCCAGAAAAATTTGAAGTTACATCAGGGACTGATAAGATTACTTTATCCTGGGTAGCTGCTAGTGGCGGTCCACTAGTGACTGGCTGGCATATATACCGCGCTAAAGGAACCTACAATTTTCCAATAATAGGAGAAGCACTTGCAGACCATGGAGGGTTAGGCCATGAGCTCATTGCCAATCTTGCCGCCAGTGCAACCAGCTTTGAAGATGAGACTGCTGCCCGTGGCGAGAACTATTATTATTTCATCCAGGCTGTAGGAGATGCTGCTGCTAATGATGGAACCGCAATGACTCCTGCTGGAGCACTGAAAAGTAACCAACACTGGACCCAGACATATCTACCGGCCAGTTTAAAGCGAGCACCGGGTAGTGGATTAGAGGCTGTTCGTGTGGTACCAAATCCATATCATGTAAAAGCAGATACAGATGTGCGGTATTCAGATAAGGATAGATTAGCTTTTCTAGATGTTCCTGGAAATTGTACCATTAAGATTTATACCCAATTAGGTGAATTAGTTGAAACAATTGAACATACAGATGGAAGTGGTGATGAATATTGGGATCAAACTACTTCATCTAGACAGGTGGTCGCCAGTGGTCTGTATATAGCTCATATTACAGATAATGTTACTGACGAGACTGCGGAACGAAAATTTGTTATCATTCGTTAATCAAGGAGATTACAACCAAAAGGGATAGATTATGAAAAAACTACATACATTTAATTTAATACCTGTACTTATCCTGACTCTTTTGTGCTCATTTACTATAGCACAAGATGATGACGGGGATCTCGGTACAGATAAATTGGCCCAGACCGGAATGAAATTTTTAAGTTTCTCTCCCGATGCAAGAGCAGCTGCACTTGGTGATGCTGTTACTGCTAAAACAGGAGGTGCATCATCATTGTTCTACAATCCAGCTGGTATGGCGCGTTTAGAAGGAATGAATTTATCCGCGGGACAGGCAAATTGGATTGCCGGCATTACTTACAATGCATTTAGCGTTGCCTATGCCTCGGATGCGGGGGTATTCGGTGTATCAGTAATGAATGTTGACTACGGAGAAATCCAGGGCACCATACGTTCTAGCAATACTGCCGGATATACAGATACGGAATTATTTACGCCAACGGCTAATGTTGTAGGATTAGGTTATGCTATTGCACCAACGGATCGTTTCAGCGTTGGTGGACAAGTAAAATTCGTTAATGAAAAACTAGGAAATGCTTATTTGGAAACTGGTGGGAGCGTAGAAGGGATTGAGACTTTGGATATGGATGCAGTAGCTTATGATTTTGGGTTAATGTATCAAATGAATTGGAAAAATTTGATGATAGCTATGAGCGCCAGAAATTTCTCTGAAAGCCTTAAATATTCAGAAGAAGCATTTGAACTTCCATTAACTTTCAGAATGGGCGTTGCTGGTGACCTTATGGAGAATCTATCTGTGTCGTTTGTTAATGAGCGTCCCCGTGATTATTTCTCAACAACTCGCGTAGGTTTCGAGTATAATTTGATGGATATGTTAGCCCTAAGAGCTGGTTATGTAACGCCCACCGATGAAGCAGGTATAAATTTAGGCGTTGGTTTCCAGGTTGCTGGTTTTAGTGTTGATGTTGCGTATACTGATTTTGGTGTATTTGATCCAGTTACACGCCTTGGAGTGCAGTTTTCACTATAATCAATCTCTAATTATATAGGATTAGTAAAAACCCCCAGGACTTATGAAACTTGGGGGTTTTTTTTATTAACTATTATTGGGTTTAATAGCTTAAACCATATCCGTATTCAAAAAGTGGATTATAATCATTGTCTCCAAAATTGATGGGAATTTGTTCCATGGTGCGTGGCCATGATACCGATAATCTTCCAGTAGGATTGTAATCACCAAAAATAACATCTGTAACACCTTTTCCTTCCGAACCCGGTAGCCAAGCAGCAATTAATCCACTCCATTTGTCCAACTCTTCTGTAATTATAAGTGGACGCCCTGATAAAATAATTACAACGACAGGGACACCTGCTTTTCTAACACGGTTTATGGCTGCCAAATCTTTTTTATCTAATATAAGAGATTCACGATCTCCTTCCATTTCTGCATAGGGCGTTTCTCCAACAATAACAATGCCAACATCAGCTCCTTTTGCGCCCGAGCCATTTTTAGAATAGGTGACATTTGTAAAAGAACTAACGGCGACCT
>CAYYXU010000146.1:2315-4146 GCA_964475645.1 uncultured bacterium
GCGCCCGAGCCATTTTTAGAATAGGTGACATTTGTAAAAGAACTAACGGCGACCTGAATAGCTTCATAAATAGTTGTTCCTTTTGTAATAGGGCCACTTTCACCTTGCCAGGATATTGTCCAACCACCGCATTGATTGCCTAAGTCATCGGCATTTTTACCAGAAACGTGAATATGACCAAGATCTTTAGAAAGTGGCAAAATGCCGTCATTTTTCAATACAACCAAAGACTGTTTCACAGCTTCTCTTGCAATATTTCTGTGTTCTTTTGAGCCAACCTTCCTTAAAAGCGATTTATCGCTATACGGTCTTTCAAAAAGTCCCATTTCGAATTTTACTTTTAGAATTCTAGCAACTGCATCGTTGATTCTTTTTTCACTTATGGATCCCTCATTAACTGATTCAATTAATAGCTTAATGAAGTTGGTATATGTTTGGCCCCCATATTTTGCTGCACCAGGGACCATTACCATATCCATTCCAGCATTAATACTGGCAATAATATTAGATTTATAATCATCGCCCATTTTTTCAAGTGCTTGCCAATCCGATATAAGAAAACCTTTAAAACCTAATTCGTTTTTTAATAAATCAGTTAACAAATATTTACTAACACTGCAGTATTCACCATTTACTTGATTATATGATGGCATAATTGTACCCACACCAGCTTCTAACGCAGGTAAATAAGCGGGTAAGTGTATTTCTCGTAATTCTTGTTCACTTATTTGGGTGTCACCCTGATCGAGTTTTTCCTTTAATCCAGTCCCCCATTTAGTGCCTCCGTCTCCTATGAAATGCTTTGCACATGCTAGTATACTAGTTGGCCCACCAAGCCTATCAGTTTGAAGTCCCCTTACAGCTGCCGCTGCCATTGATTTAACAATATCTGGAGTTTCGCCAAAACCTTCATATGTACGTCCCCACCGATCATCTCTTGGCACCGCAAGACTGGGAGCAAAATCCCAATCGATTCCTGTCGCTGCTACTTCTTCAGCTGTGGCACGATAAACATCTTCAATTAATTGGGGATTATTTGTACAGCCTAACCCGATATGATGTGGGAATATAGTTGCGCCAATTACATTATTATGACCATGCACAGCATCAATACCATAAATTATTGGAATACTAAGTCTGGTGGATAACGCGATCTTTTGATAGCCATCATACATTTCCGCCCACGATCTCGGATAGTTTTTTGGCGGCGTGGAACCACCACCGCTTAATAGTGAGCCTAAATAATATGCATTGATGTCATTATCGCTTTCTAAAAATTGTCTATCTACCTGGGTCATTTGACCAATTTTTTCTTCGATAGTCATATAACTCAACAGATCCAGAACCCGGTCCATTACAGGTAACCCAGGATTTTTATAAACAGAGCTATCTGTGGGCATCTGTTTTGATCTATCCGCAACTTGTTCTTTAATAAAAACTGACTCTAGATTTTTTTTATTTTTTTCTGTTTCTTTATTGGTCTTTTTTGACTGACATCCAATAAACAGTAATATGACTATTAATAGCGAAATTTTTCCTTTTGTAAAAAACATAAGTGTATTTATTTCTCCAGTTTATTAAAATGTATTGATTGAACCCTGAATAAGTGTTTTAAATAGGTATTCTATATTACTAAAGAACTATAATTAAATTCAGTTTTATTAAGGTAGGTTATTTGCTTTTGTCGACAATCTTCCCTATTATCTATCTTAATATTACTGGTAGCAATTAAACACACTTCCGAGGGAAAAATATAATGAATGACAGATTAAACCCGCTTGCCCCTGATTATAGCCATTATCAGCTGGTAAGCTTATCATTATTAAGGGTA
>CAYYXU010000147.1:0-4064 GCA_964475645.1 uncultured bacterium
TTGGTTGTCCTTGCCATAAAAGTAGTTTTGCCAGTGACGGCAATGTACTTACAGGACCTTCCCCGCGCCCACTGGATCGTCTGGATACAAAAGTGCAAGACGGACGGCTTTATGTGAAATACGAAAAATTTAGATCAGGAACCAATGCCAAAGAGGCGATCGGCTAATGGAATCACTAAAATGGATAATATCCGTTAGTGCTATCGTCAGTCTACTATTTCTGGGACTGGTGATCCTAAGCGGCTGGGGTTTGGCTGGGTCATATGTACCATCATTGACGGATGCGTTTCCATCCACACTGTACATTGAAAAATATAGTAGTGGAGGTCATCTACTGCGCAGCATACATTATTATTCGTCTTCTGGTCTCGTGTTCAGCGGCTTTGTGTTCCTATGTTGTTTTTATATTAGCGGGTTTGCTGCCAAATACCGAAAAAATTGGATACTGTGTGTTTTTCTCTATCTGTTAATTATGGGAAGTGCGTTCAGCGGGTATGTGCTGCCCATGGACCAGAATGCTTATTGGGGTACTGAGGTGCGCTTAAGTATTATGGAAACGATTCCCTTGGTGGGACCCGCCATTGCTGATTTTATTCGTGGTGGAACAACAATCGATAGTGCCACGTTGCCGCGGTTTTTTACGCTACATGGATCTGTATTAGCTACGATAATCTGCCTTTGCCTTTTCATCCTTATTCAATCCAAGAAATCAATTTTCATCCAATATCTCAATGATCAACGGTTCAATGTCACGCTATTAGTTTCAATCATTCTATACTTTGTTCTAATAAATAATTTTAGTGCACCACTGGAATTGCCTGCTGATCGAACAGATATAGAATACAACCCCAGACCAGAGTGGTACTTCCTATGGTTATTTCAATTTGGAAAATATGTGGATCGGGCACCTTGGATTCAAAGTGGTGTTTTACCGTTATTGGGTGTTGGGTTTTTATTTGCTGTTCCTTGGCTAAGGAATCATGCTCAAAAAAGACGATCTGTCATTGTAATAGCCTGGTGTTTAATTTGGCTAATCCTTACGGGTTTGGCTGTTATTGATGATAAGGGTTTCCACCATAATCCTAATTATAGTGATGGCATGGCATTGGATGCAGAAAAGAATTTCAACCGTTTATGTATAGATTGTCATGGTTCTGGCGGGTTGGGTGATGGTTCTGAAAGTCTGGCGTTTGACCTGCCAACACCAAATTTTACTGCCAGCGATTTTTGGATTAATACAGATGAACAGCGAATGATCATTATCATTAGGGATGGGAAAGGAATTGATATGCCGGATTTTGGTGAATCGTTAACTTATGATCAGATTTTGGCTCTGATCCACCATATTAAAAAATCATTTAAACCGAACTATAAGGAGTAGAACATGAAAACAGAATTTGTTTTAGCATTGTCTATATTTGTTCTTGCAAATATTTTATATGGACAGTCTGACTACAAGAACCTGAAAGTCCTTGATCCAATGATAGAAAAATCAGAACTGAAGCTGCTTATGAAAGGATACACAAAAAGCCTGGGGGTGAAGTGTAATTTTTGTCACGTTCCCGATGCCTTTCATAAGGATGATAAAAAACATAAGCTCATTGCTCGTGATATGATTGCCATGACAACCAGTATACGTGCAGACCTAAAGGCAACTTTCCCCAAAGAGGATATGTCTGAAAAATTTAGTTGTGCGGTCTGTCATGCTGGTAGTGCTAACCCGGAATGGACCAGAATACATTAATATAAAAAATACCTTGGTAATACTTGTTTTGTAATAAAGCATATATCTTCTACTTGAACAGAATGATAAGAATGTCATACATTCCATAATCATACTTTTTATAAAGTATGAACTATATGCGGAGTCTCAAACACAAGGCAATAGTATCGCTCGCCCTGCTGACCGTGATCCGTGCCTCAAATTCACCCGTTATAACAGATGTTTTTGTGGATCCATTTACAAATGGATTACTGTTTACACTGTATTCTGAAGAAAAGATAGACGTTGATAATGTTTCCAGTTGGATGTCTCCCCATGGATGGTATTATATAACAGTTAATGGCGCCACATTTTCCCTAGATATTCCAGGAAAAATCCCAGCCCTGACCCAGGTAAAGGATATAATTATAAAAAATAACCATGAATCTGGTCAGCTCGCATTATTAGTAAAAAAACCATTCCATTCCATTGAAATATTAAAATCGGAAATATCCAATGCGGTGCAAGTATCAGCGGTTTATCAGGCGACTAGTTCAATTAAACAACGACTTGGAAATACGCTAGTTGATAAAGATAATCGTCCAAAAAAACGAACCCGACCTTTAGCTCGAAAAAAAGCGCAGGATGTCGCCAATCGTGAGCCTAGTATTGAATACTTGAACACGGGTTTTAACCCTGACACACTTAACCTGGCTATCGATAAAATGCTAAATGCTTTATTGCGTGATATGACTGATGTTGATGATTTTAAGAATAGTAAAAAAATTGAGAATGAAACTGAATTTATCAGGATGAATGAAGGCAAGCAACACCGCATTAATGAGCCTAATATTTTGAATGACCTGGTCAAATTAGGTGATGTAGCCTTGAAAGGTCCAGCTAGTTCTTCTGTCAAAGAATTATTCATATCCAAGAAGAAGTGGTACAAAGACGATTTCTTTTTACCAAAAGATGGGCCCCAGGAAAAAGGCCGATTGAAGATAACGTCCACTATTGATGATGTAACTGTTTTTATCGATGATGAATATGTTGGGCTTACACCAATCAATGATAATATTGAATTAACTGTTGGTCCACACAAGGTTTGGTGTATACCCCCAGTACCTGTGAATGATAGCCGTTGGTATAAAGATCCGATTAGTGAGAATGTGATCGGTGATGCGATTCATAATGTAATTGTCCGTACAAATGCAGTTACGACGGTAGATTTTGATCTCTATATTCTGAATACAGCGCCAAATTATAAAGAAAAAGTATTTTACCTCGATTCCCTAGGCGGTATCGTTGGCCCAGAAGATGAAAGCCGTTATGCAGACCTGAGTATGGAACGGTTTATTGATAAGCGCATTACTAGTCATAAAATTTCTGGAAATAAGAGAACGGTTGCACCGCCACTTATTAAAGAAAGTAAAAGTACGAAACAGAAGGCGGTCAAGAATATGCCACCGCCTTTTGCCATATCGGATTTACGAAAATCCAACAAAAAGACTGGTGATAAAAAACAGGATCAAACGGATTTAACAAATACAACACATGACAGAGATGACATAGCGGATATTCTCGTGCCTAACCCAGATGAAAAAACAAGCAATGATTCCAGCGGTAATATGTTTAACCGTCTTTTTTCATCGTTAAAAAGAAATGGTAAAAATGAATCAAAACGAGATGAATCCGATACACAGGATTCTCAGATCATTAGACCAGCGGAAGAAGTAATGGACAAGACAGAAACTGATGTTGACCAAGGCGACCTAGCCGCTGCTAGTGTAGATAAGAATACTGATAAACCCAGTCGCAATATTTTTCAAAGAGTTTTTCTGCCAAAGAATTCCACAAAAAACCGACAGCAAGAACCGTCACGATATAGCACCCTACCTTATGCTGATTTGGATGTCGTCAGGATAGTTAATGCGGAATTTGTAAAACCGAAAAAACGGCAACCGATAAATATCAATAATGAATTTCCAGTCACCAATCACCGCGTATATTGTTTTACGGTTGTCCAAAATCTTGGTAGGCCAGTAAATATCAGTCATTTTTGGTACCGTAACGGGAAATTTATGGCTCGAGTACCAATGGAGGTTGGTTTTTCAAGCTCTTGGCGTTGCTGGTCTTATATTACCCTCAAAAATGGTTTCGAAGGGGATTGGAAGGTAGTAGTTCGTGGACCTGCCAACCAGGAAATAGAAGAAATAAATTTCTTCATCTTACCAGATAAAAATCTGGCCAAACAAAAGCAATAAGACAACGACCAAACAGTATTTCCTTTGGTGGCATTATCCTGATTTCCTATTTTGGTATGCGTGAAATCACGGATAACTACACCGCAAGCCTATACTGT
>CAYYXU010000148.1:0-3989 GCA_964475645.1 uncultured bacterium
TTTTGTCCATTCTAGAGTCTGATTGTGCAATCATCACTCGATCTTCATCATCAGCTGATAAATATTTTATTGATTCCGTAGCATAGGAACTATTCCCTTTTTTATCAAGTAATCGATAAGGCGCTTCTATAAACCCATGACGGTTTATTGTGGCGTATAAGGCCAAGGAAGATATTAATCCAATATTAGGTCCTTCAGGCGTTTCAATTGGACATAATCTTCCATAATGAGTATAATGAACATCACGGACCTCAAAACCAGCCCGCTCTCGTGTAAGTCCTCCTGGACCAAGCGCAGAAATACGTCGTTTATGTGTGATTTCGGCAAGTGGGTTTGTCTGATCACCAAACTGGGATAATTGGCTAGTACCAAAAAACGTATTTATCACAGTTGTGACTACTCTGGAATTTATAAGATCTTGAGGAGTGATTGATTCAGATTCTCGTAAATTCATACGTTCGTAAATAGTCCTCAACATTCGACTTAAAGCGACACTAAACTGATTTGTTAGTAATTCACCTACTGTTTTTACCCTTCTATTGCCTAAATGATCAATATCGTCTGACCCACGTTCACCCTTCCTCATATCAATTAGAAATCTTATGACGCATACAATGTCATCCATTGTTAGTACGGTGTCATCAACTGGCACTTCAAGGTCAAACTGCTGGTTTAATCGATAACGCCCTACTTGGCCTAGATCATATTTCTTAGGGCTAAAAAACTGCCTTTCAATGAATTTTTGTGCAGTTTCTAAATTAGGCGGTTCTCCCGATCTAATCAATTGATATACTACACCTAACGCTTCTTCGGTACTGTTTGTAGGATCCTTTTCCATAGTATTAAGAAGTAACATTGATGAGAATTCACGGTCACCATCAACTACTTCTATTTGCAATATTTTATTTTTTACCAACGTTTCTACTACATTGTTATCGACCACAGTACCACCTTCAAAAAATATTTCACCTGTATTTTCATCGATAATATCATTAATTATTGTAGTACCATGATATTTTTCAATATCTTTGCTCTTTAAAGATATTGTAGTGATACAATCAAAAACTCTGAATATATCCTGGTTCGTGGAGAATCCGAGCGCCCTCAAAAGCATTGTAACTGGAAACTTTCGCCTACGATCAATGATTGCAAAAAGACAATCATTAATATCAGTTGTAAAGTCTAGCCAGGATCCGCGAAATGGAATGATTCTTCCCTGGAAAAGCTTAGCACCGTTTGGATGGATTGCTTCATCAAAAAAGACTCCAGGACTACGGTGAAGTTGAGATACTATGACACGTTCAGCACCATTAATAACAAATGTACCTTTTTCCGTCATCGCAGGAATGTTTCCAAAATAAACATCCTGTTGAATACTTTGTGCAAATTCATTCTTGTTATCTTCATCAGTAATATTCAAAGTGAGACGAACTTTCAATGGCACTGAATATGTAACGCCACGATCTATACATTCATCAGGCGAATATTTGGGTAGGCCTAAAATATAATTATTATAATCTAGTATATAATTACGGTGTGAATCTTCAAGTGGAAATACATCGCGGAATACCCCCTCAAGACCCACATGATCTCGCTCATCCTCGGGTACATTCAGTTGTAAAAATCTTTCAAATGATTCTTTTTGTAACGCCAGAAAATCAGGCATCTCAACGAGAGATGGTATTTTAGAAAAGGATACCCTCTCTGCTTTTTTATTTTTTACAGAGTCCAAAGAAACCTCCTACTTACTTTATGAATAAAATAACAAGTAAATTATTGTATTTAATTAAATAATTACTTTAACTCGACAGTTGCTCCAGCTTCTTCAAGCTGTGTCTTGATTTCTTCCGCCTCAGCCTTTGCTATCCCCTCTTTGACAGCCTTTGGAGCAGAGTCAACTAATTCCTTTGCTTCCTTTAAGCCTAAACTGGTAATAGCTCTCACTGCTTTTATAACATTGATCTTTGCTTGACCTGCACTTTCCAACATAACATTAAACTCAGTTTTCTCTTCTTCAGCACCAGAAGTAGAATCCGCAGGACCTGCTGCAGCCACCGCTACTGGCGCTGTAGCTGTTACTCCAAACTTTTCTTCTATTTCTGCTATAAGTTCTGATATTTCAACCATATTTGCAGATTCTAGGTAAGATAGGACATCCGCTCTTTTAGTTTCAGCCATTGTAGATACTCCTTAGATTATTAGTTATTAAGATTTTGTATTTTTCAAATTGTTTAGACCATTAACAAAATTTGTCATTGATGCACTTAATGTACGAGCCAATATTGTAATCGGACTATTTAACATAAGAACTAGCTTAGTAAGTAATTCATCCTTAGTTGGTAGAGTTGCAAATTTCAAATATTCACTGCCATCCAACACTTCACCATCAAATAATATTGCTTTTACCTCTGGCTTATCATGATCTTCGGTAAACTTTTTCAAAACTTTTGCTGGTGCAGTTGGTTCGTCATAAGAAATTGCTATTGCTGTCGATCCCACAAGAAAATCATCAAGTCCTTCAAGGTTAATATTTTCTGCGGCTAATTTCAATAATGTATTTTTAGCCACTTTAAATTCGATTGATGCTTTAAAAAATTCAGACCTTAGTTCAGTGATACTTGATACATCTAGTCCGAGGAAATCTGTAAAATAGACCGCTTTTGCTTTATCAAGCTTTTCGGTTAATTGTGCTAATTCGTCTTGGTTTTTTTCACTTGGCATAATATTACTTTATACTTGTTTGATCAACTTTGATACCTGGACCCATCGTTGAAGATAATGTAATTTTTTTTAAATATTGACCCTTTGCAGATGCTGGCCTTGCTTTAATAATAGTATTATAAATAATTCGAATGTTTTCAATTAAATCATTCTCATTAAATGACGTTTTCCCACAGCTGGCATGGATAATCCCATTTTTTTCTACTCTTAATTCTACCCTTCCAGTTTTCAATTCCTTAACTGCCTTGCCTATATCCATAGTCACTGTGCCACTCTTGGGATTAGGCATTAATCCCTTCGGCCCAAGAACTTTCCCCAATTTTCCAAGTGCTGGCATCATATCAGGAGTTGCCACAACTTTATCAATTTCTGTCCAACCATTTTTCATTTTTTCAATGTAATCATCATTTCCAATAAAATCTGCACCTGCTTCTTTCGCTTCTTTTTCTTTTGGGCCACGAGCTAAAACTAGTACAATAACTTCACGTCCCGTTCCGTTGGGGAGACTAGTAGTAACTCGAATATTTTGGTCTGAATGACGAGGGTCAACCCCCATATTTATAGCAATATCAACAGATTCATCAAATTGCCCATATTTTAATTCTTTAACTAAAGAAACTGCTTCTTCAAGTGAATATTCTTTCCGCCGGTTTAATTTTTCAGCAATTGAATTTTTATTTTTAGTCAATTTCATAAAAACTAATTTACTTCAATCCCCATACTTCTGGCAGTGCCTCGAATCATTTCCATGGCTTTTTCGATTGTGTTTGCATTTAAATCTTCCATTTTTGTTTCAGCAATCTTGGCAAGATCATTTTCAGATACTGAGCCTACTTTTTCTTTGTTCGGCTCACCCGAACCTTTATCTAAACCTGCAGCCTTTTTAAGTAATATAGCTGCAGGTGGTGTTTTTGTTATAAAAACAAAACTGCGATCAGCAAATACTTTGATTTCAACTGGTATAATCATTCCCATCTGGTCTTTACTTTGATCGTTAAACGCTTTACAAAATTCCATAATATTCACACCATGTTGTCCGAGCGCAGGTCCAACAGGTGGAGCAGGATTAGCCTGTCCCGCAGGTATTTGGAGTTTTATAAATCCTATTTCCTTTTTTGGCGGCAATGTTTATTTCTCTTTTTCTACTTGCAAATAATTCAATTCAACTGGTGTAGGCCTTCCGAAAATGCTCACAGAAACCTTTAATTTTTGTTTCTCATCATTGACTTCTTTAACAAAACCTGAAAAATCTAAAAATGGACCATCCG
>CAYYXU010000149.1:0-3986 GCA_964475645.1 uncultured bacterium
CATGACCGATATGCGGTTTATCATTCACATAGTAAATAGGAGTTGTGATATAAAAAGTATTTGACATTATTTTCTATCAGTAAATCTAATTACTTAAACTTTGGTGGATACCAATTAAAAAATTGGTCAATATTAATGGCATGTAAAAATTCTTTTGAGGAGCAATAATTGTTTCTTCAATTATATTATTGATTGTATGATAGTCAGCGTTTGGAAAATTAACGTTGAATTCTCGCAAATCAGAAGACATGCCATTTATACCATCAGCGTTATTGCTACCTAATCGTTGCAAATAAGCTTGTTTTAACCACCATTGCAATAAAAATAGATGGAATTCGAATTCATGAAAATTATTTTTTGCCATCCTGCTGTAATTTTGATTGAACGAACGCCAATTTTCTATGTGTTCTTCCGCTACCAAGTCTCTCAACGTTTTCACCAACTCCAAAATATTATTCTTACCAAAATCTATCAATGCAAGCGCTCGACGCATGTCACCATCAGCTATATTAGCAGCGAAATGTGCTAAATAATCTTCAACGCCCGATGATAGCAGATAAGTAACTACATCATCTCTTTTTAATACGGGAAAATCCAGGCACTGGCAACGTGATAAAATTGTCGGTAATAAATCAGCTTTATAATCCGTAACCAAAATAAAAGTTGTATTATTAGGGGGCTCTTCAAGGATTTTTAATATTGCATTGGCAGATGATGCATCGCCTGTACATAACATATGAGCGTCATAAATCAAAACTATCTTGCGACCAGTTTCTATAGATTTAAGATACAATTCTCTTTGTAGTTCCCTGATATAACTGATTGGAATTGTATTGGCTTTTGGCAATGTGATTTTATAAAATGGATTTTTTGCTTTAATCTTGGTTGCATCTAACAGTGCTGCTACATTAGCGCTAACTGATGACTTTTCATTCCGTGGCATTGGCACAATTAATTTTAAATGTTCATGCTGTAAGGATTTAAATCGACGACAGGAAGAACATTCTCCACATGGACCGTCAATGACAGGACAGTTTACATACGCGGCAAATTTGAGTGCTATCGCCTCTTTACCTGATCCCTTCAAACCTGAAAAAAGATAAGCATTTGCAATGCGATGTTTGCTTTTTAACTGACTTAGTTTAGTCCAAATAGATTTCTGAATATTAAGATCAATAAATGTCATCTTTTCATCAACCATTTTTCAGGATTTAATTTTTGTCCATGGCCCCAAATCTCGAAATGTAATTTTGAACCATCAATAGTTCCTGCTTCACCCATGTATGCGATGATATCACCAGCCTTTACCTCACTTTCCTCATTAGTTTCAACATTTGTTACATGGCTGTACACTGTATAAAAACCTCCACCATGATCAATAATTATTGTGGTACCATATCCCCGAATGTAGGTTATAGTTGTAATGATACCGCCTATTACTGAGCGGATAGGAGAACCTGGTTTTCCTTTTATGTCAATACCAGGATTCTCAGTGGTTGTTTTCCGTTCTGAATTCCAAGTCCGACCGAACCTTTTAACAACGCGACCAGTTGCCGGCCATGGTAACTGTCCTTTAAGTTTGCCAAATGTTTGCGTTTTTAATGCAGCCTGCTGTTTACGTATACGATTTGCCCTATCATAGCTGGATTTTTCCTGACGGATTTTTTTTAGCAAACTCTCCAACTCTTGCATCCCAGCTTGTTTCTCCTCGAGATAATTTGTCAGTTCTGACTGATTATTACGAATTTTATCTAACTCTCTTTGGCGTTTCTTCCTACTTGCTCGAAGCGTTACTTTGCTCTTTTCTTGGTCTTTTTTTAACCGAACTTTGTTTCGATAAGAAGATTCCAAACCAATTCTTTGTCTTCCTATATCAATCAGTAACGATTTTATCTTATTCTGCGTTTTTTGATCAACGTCAGATATTATTCCCATGTATTTAGCTCGATATACAGCCTGTCGCCATGATGTTGAGCTCAAAAGCTTTTCAATATCGGCCAAGGTACCCTTTTTATACATTTGCACAACTCTTGCGGCATACCTATCACGTAAAATTTCAAGTTGACGCTCATTTGCTTGTATCGCTGTTGATAATTTGTCTATTTTCGTTTCAGTCTTACCCAGTTCCTGTTTCAATTGAGTATAAAGTTTATCGGTTAAAGAAATTTCTTTATCAATATTTGCTAATCGTCGCGCAGTTGATTTCTCCTTTTTCTTTTCTGACTTGATCCTGCGCCGTGTTTCCTCTATTTCTTTCCTAACCTTATTAATAGCCTCTGATTGATAATCTAATTCCGTGTCAAAATCACGACGATTTTCCTGAGGGAAAACAAAAGCAGTAAAAGTAAGGACATTAATTAACAAAAATCTTAAAACCATACTATACAAAACTACCTTGCAGAGTAAAACCCATCCAAAAGGTTTTAATTTTGTCTTAAAGAGTTCTCTTGACAAGCCTTAAGAACCTTGTCTATTTTATATAATCATATTAATGAGGTGAGGATTTTGAAAAACGCATACTGGGCCAATCTATTTAATAATTGGGACAAAGCTGAAAGTGAAACAGTTACAATTATAAAAAAAATACCGATTTTTGCAGAGCTCAATAATAAAGAATTAAATGAAATTAGCAAATTGCTGCATGATCGAAACTATAAACCAGAAGAATATGTTTTTAAACGTCACGCACCTGGTGAAGGAATGTTCATTATTCAATCTGGATCAGTAAATATTATTATTGGTGAAGCAAGTGGTAATTCACAGGTTTTGGCCGAATTATCTAATGGTGATTTTTTCGGGGAAATGGCCTTGTTGGAAGATGAAGTACGTTCTGCAGCCGCCATTGCAACTGATCATTCTAAACTATTAGGATTTTTTCGATCAGACCTTCAAATCCTAATTGAAAGAAAACCTGCACTAGGAAATAAAATTCTGCAAAACTTATCTAAAGTAGTTTGTACCCGTCTCCGAAAAACGAATGAATTATTGATACAAGCACAATCAGTTAAATGACAAGATTATCTTGAGCCAGGAAAAAAATTATCTACAGTTAATTTACCGTTTAATCTTAACGGTTATCGCGTTTGGGTCTTTAACAATAATATGGCCGTACATCTCTTCAGTAATCACTATGCTGATATTTGCTTTCCTTTTTTCAACCATATTATTGCCGTTGGTGGATCACTTAGAAAGTCAAATAAAGTCTAGAGCATTGAGCGTATTAATTGTAACAATTAGCTTGATTAGTGCTATCATTATTTTTCTGAAAAGTTTCGCATCGGGAATGCTAGGACAAGCCCGTGAATTCTCCAGTCAGATAGAAACTAAAGGATATGCAGAAAACCTAAATTCATTAGCTGGAAGACTGGAATTGGCCTTGAAAAAACATATAGATATTCCTGATATAGATTCATCTAACATTGTATCAAAGATTAATGATATGGTGGGTGATATAATTCAAAATGTAGTCTCTTTGGCAGGCACTATTGGTGGGTTTATCTTTACTGCAATCATGGTCTTAATATTCACTATAATTCTTTTAGCAAACTATCACGAGTTCAAAAAATCTTTGGTACAGTTTATCCCAAATAAATATTTCGAATTGGGGTTAAGGCTCATATTTAATGTCGAACGTCAGGTGTCGAATTATCTACAAGGTCAACTATTAGCAGCATCAAGCGTCGCAATAATGTCAATTATTGGTCTTTACATACTAAATGCAACGGGAGCAAATCTTACCTTAGTCATTTTTATTGGTATTATTGCTGGCTTGGCAAATTTAATTCCACTTGTGGGTCCCTTCGCAGGAATGTTACCTGCAATTCTTGTAGCAGTAATGAATAACATTGGTTCAGAAGCCGCTTTGAGTCACCAACTATTTAGCACCGTACCCTCGCCTTTTTATATCTTGGACATAATCCTAATGTTCCTCATAGTCCAACAAATAGATAATAACCTGGTAACGCCTATTCTGGTTGGAGAAAGTG
>CAYYXU010000150.1:0-3916 GCA_964475645.1 uncultured bacterium
AAAGATAAATGAGAAGATAATGTATCTACTCCCAGTGTTGCGGACCAGGGCGGCGCTGTGTTCTCGTCAAAACGCCGGGCGCGGATCTGCTGCTCCAGGCTATTTAACAGGACTGCCTGGACGGTGCGTAGTTCTGATCTGGCCCGGACCGTTTTGCCCGTATTCAGGGCCTGGAGAAATACAAGGAATGAAAGGGAGAGCAGGAGCAGAACCACCATTACTTCCACCAGGGTAATACCGGATGAATATTTCTGGAAAAAGGACTTCAATTTATACTCCATTTCCCGGTGAGATCCTGGAAGGTGATGGTGTGGGTGTTGATGGTGATGGTGCCGCCGGATTTCAGGTCCCCCAGGGGCAGAAACTGGATCTCAGGCTGTCCGCCAAAACTGACCGCGGTAATATCCACGCTCGCGAAAAAGGCGTTCTGGAAGGAAACAACGCCGCTCACACTATTGGAGAAATCGGTTACTGCGCTGCGGCTGCCGTCCGGGCCGGTATAGACTGTATAGCTGTCGTTGGCAGTAGAGAAAACCATGGTAAGGGTATCGTGCCTGGCGAAGGCCATGCTCCTGAGCAAGTCAATATCAGCGGTGATATGGTCGATGGCCACCTGGGTGCGGATGGAGACAATTCCGTCCCTGGTTCGGGTCATCCCAACACTGGCAAATATGCCTATAAGCATAATGACAAGAATGAGTTCGGTCAGGGTGAAGCCTGAACTGGCGGTTTTTAGGTCGAATTTAATTTTTTTCATGGTCGATCCACCGATCCTGCGACCAAAAATACAGCTTTAAATACTGGTAGTAAAGGATTCCTGGTAGGAGGGACTTGCTGCGTCAGTGTCTTTCAGGATGATAAAATAACGCATTTCTCCCGTGCTAAGTGTATCGTTGTAGGTGCGGTAATAGAAGGGGTTGTTGTTGGAGTTATTGGGCACCTTACTGCCACTGAAAAGGCTATTGGGGGTGATACCGGGGCCCATGAGTGAATCGATGGTGGTACTGGCCCAGGTACTATCCATTAAAAAACCATTATTATCCGGTGTGGTGGGGAAGTGGGGATCGCCTGCCATGTGGGTACGGTAAAAATAGTGAAAGAATGTTTCCCGGATTATGTTCATATTGGCACGGTTGCGGTCGGCCTGGACCTGCTCTGTGAGCCTGCTGTACATGGGCATTGCTGTGCCTATCAGCGTTCCCAGGATGGCAAGGGCCATTACCAGTTCAATCATAGTGTATCCGTTGAGGATATTGATGTGGTGTTTGGGTTTCATTTGTCCATCCAGAATTTAAAAAGGCTCCGACATACATCGGAGCCTTTTTGTTTAAATCACGCGTTCTTTTACGTTAGCTCTTCGATTATTAGTACCAGGCTAACTGTGCGCACTAAACCTTAAATCTAAGGGGTAGCTGTGGTTGTTGTCCGACCGGATAAATCCCCGGTATCATCACCAGCAGCAGACTGCTCGTCCGACCACTTATATGTCCACTCATGCACAGAATTGTCTGCACGCTGATGGTATATCTTTCCATTCAAAGCTCCACCACTTGCGGGGACAAAAGTCCATTCTCCATCGGCATCTGCTATGGTACCTTGATCTGTCCAAGTGGTTGGCTTGGTTTCCAATACATCAAATGGATCATCAGGCCAGCTCCGGCGGCCGTTTTCCATCATTTCTTCTGTGGCATATGATTCCAGGCCAGCCCTGATGGCTGATATGGTTGCATCTTCAGCAGCTTCTTCCGCTTTTGTCACTGTTGACAAGTATCTTGGTATGGCTACAGCAGCCAGGATGCCTAGGATTATAGTGACCATGACTAATTCGATCAGTGTGAATCCTTTATTTGTGTTCTTCATTTTGAACTCCTTTTTTATTTCTTTGTTCTGGTTATGTGGCATTTTGTTTATGTTTGTTGTTTTCTTGGTTTGGTTTTCAAGTTTTATGGTTGATATTTCTTAAAGTAATCCGCGGGAGATTCCAGGTCAGCTACGTATATGATCGGTGATGTAGCAGCATTTCCAGCACCACCACCTTTTACCACTACGTAGATATAGTGTCCATCCTGGAAAGGGCTACTAATGGGCTGGGCACCAAATTCTTCAAGCCATTCGGCATCCCCGTCACAGCAGGGTACATCCTGTATATTGCCTGTTGTTGGATCATCGCTTGGTCCATTAGCGATGTCGGGGTGCGTTTGACCGCCGGTGGCATTGGTCCATCCGAATACAGAGCGCCATTTTGAACCTATGGCTGTATTCATATAGGCAGGTTCATCGACATACTTCCATATAGCAATATCAGCGTCAACAATATCTTCTCCATCATCGTTGGTTGCGGTAGTATACCCTCCAACTTCCTCATTGTATTTCAATTGGCCCGGAAAGCGTCCACGACCTTCATCTGTTACCTTGGCGCTGTAGAAGTTGCTGGCAGCCTTCATGATCTTGTCAATTTCAGACTGCGTTTTCTTGCCCTTGGCGCCTTCACCAACACCGGAAAATTTAGGTGCGGCCGTTGTCGCCAGGGTAGCCATCATGGCAGTGGTTACAGCAAATTCAGCCATGGATTGGCCGGTTCTGCTTTTTAGTCTTTTAATTATCGATTTCATCTTTTTACCTTTTATTTAGATTATGCTTCCACAATTAAATCTTCTCGGTTCTTAGAAGCAATTATTATGCCAAAGTTGGATTTTTCATTAAAATAATCCAGTTTATTTTTACCTGGATATTCCCAGATCTCGAAATTCCCGTTATAAAACACATCCAGCGGCCGCATTTGCAGGTTTTGCTGGGCATTTTCAACAGGAGCGTTTAAAATTGTTACAATCTGTAACGGATCGTTACAGCGTAACATTTCTATACTTTGTGAAATTTTATTTATAATGTTCATTATTAAATCTTTCTTTTGTTGCTCTTTAAGGCTCGAAAGTTCGGTTAAAATCTCCCGGGTTTTCCAGGTCGGCTACGAAGAGTACCGGTGGAAAAGAATTGTCGCCGGAGCCGCCCCCGGGAACCACAACATAGATGAAATGACCGTCCTGATAGGTGCTGAACAGCGTGCTGTTGCCAAACAGTTCCAGCCATTCATCTGTACCTTCCTGAGAACCATCGATAGCACCGGTGGAATAATGTATGTCGTTAGTAACAAAAGCGCCTCCGGGCAATGGAGCGGTTGTGTTGGATATACCAAACACAGAGCGCCACTTGGCGCCCAGGTTGCTTGTGTAGCTGGTGAAATTTTCCAGATCATCTGCTACATCGGTTTGGGCAGCCAGCGCCTGGGCAAGGGATATGTACTGTGTTCCATAATTCCCTACGGGCCGGTCAAATTTTTCCTGTCCAGGGAAACGGCCGCGGCCTTCTTCATCCTGGGTTTTCTGGTAAAAGGTCCTGGCCTGGGTCAGAAGCTTGTCAATTTCGTTCATGGATTTTTCCGCCTTGGCAGTTTCGGATAATGCTGAAAGTTTAGGGGCAGCAGTAGCAGCCAGGGTAGCCATCAAAGCAGAAACAACGGCAAATTCAGCCAGAGTGTTTCCACGTACAATTCTTACTATGTCTAGGAGTGTTTTATATTTTCCGTGCATCAATATTTTCCTTATGAAAAAATCAGTATTTCGATATACTAAGATTATAGCAATTTTTATGCCAAATCACTCAAAGATTGCAATTAATTTTTTTATTGCACTGAAATTAGTTTTATTAGATGAAAACATGATCAAAAAATTACAGCTTATGTAACAAATATATACAGTCCTGTATAATAAAAAAGCCCCGATAGTCCAGGGCTTTTTTATTGGTTCTGCGATTAATCTCGCTAAACCGTATTCTTTTTGCTGTTTAGGGCTCCAGTACAGCGTTGAATGAAGTTGGATCTTCAACGTCTATTATGTACAGGGCCGGTGGGAATGTTGAG
>CAYYXU010000151.1:0-3899 GCA_964475645.1 uncultured bacterium
TTCATCGTTAGTTTTATCCCCCTTTATTATTTCCACCAGTTTCATTTTATGTACCGGTGAAAAAAAGTGTAATCCAATAAACTTTTCTGGCCGAATAGATTTTTCTGCAAGACCTGTAATTGGCAGGGTAGAAGTATTCGAAGCAAATACTCCATTTGAATCCATGACCTTTTCAGCCTGACCTGTAACTTTTCCTTTTAAATCACGGTCTTCAAATACCGCTTCTATAATTAAGTCACAATCCGATAGTTTATCATAATCATTTGTTGCAGTGATACAACCAAGAGTTGCATCAATTTTTTCCTTAGTTGTACGGCCCAATTTAAGATCTTCATTTAAGATCATCTCAATCCGAGATAATCCTCCGTCTGCATTTTTTTGAGTAGCATCCGTCATCACTACTTCCAGTCCTGCTAGCGCTGAGACATATGTAATTCCATGGCCCATTAATCCAGACCCTAGAACCCCAAGTTTTTTTATTTCAGTTGGTTTTACGTTTTTTGGCCTACTTCCACCAGAATTAATTTCATTTAATTGGAACCAGAAAGCATTGATCATATTTTTTGAAACCTTACCTGTAACTAATTTGACAAAATATCTAGATTCAATTCGGCTCGCTGTATCAAAATCTACGAGGGCGCCTTCAGTTGCTGCTGTCATAATAGCCTCTGGGGCTGGGTAATTACCCACTGTTTTTTTTCGTAACATTGCCGGAGCAATCGCTAGCATTTGCGCAATTTTAGGGTGCTGTGGTGTGCCTCCAGGCATTTTATAACCTCTTTTATCCCAAGGTTGAATTGCTTCAGGTTTAGATAAAATCCAATCTTTTGCTTTTTTAAGCATATCATCTTTATCGGAAGCTAATTCATTAATAATACCTTCATTAAAGGCAGCAGCAGGATTTACTTGTTTGCCTTCGATCAAAAAAGGAAAAGAAGATTGTAGACCAATAAGTCGAGGTAGACGAGCGACACCACCACCACCTGGTAACAACCCTAAGGTCACTTCAGGCAAGCCAATTTTTATTTTTGAATTATCTATGGCAATACGATAATGGCAACAAAGGGCCAGTTCCAAACCTCCCCCTAAAGCGGCGCCATTAATTGCTGCAACTACAGGTTTGCCTATTGTCTCTAATCTTCTGATAATTTTCTTGCCTTTTTCTACTAGTTCAAAAGTTTTTTCTGGGTCTTCTTGTGTAATAAGCATTTCTAGATCACCACCAGCTAAAAATGTTTTTTTTGCAGATGTAATAATAATACCTGAAAGTGAGTCTTCCCGTTCTAGCTTATCTACTACCGTCATCATTGATAAAGAGAATTCATCATTAATCACATTTGCAGATCTTCCTGGCATATCCATAGTGACCGTTACAATATCTTGCCCATCTTTTTGGTAATCAAAAGCCATTATCAATTCTTTATTTTTTATTAGGATAAAATGCGCGAACCAACGCATTTGGAAGTATACGAAAAATTGGAACAATAAATTTCCATTGCCAAGGTAATATTAATTTTCCTTTTCCAGCTTGAATGGCTTCAGCTATTTTTATTGCAGCTTTATCAGAATCCATCAGGAACGCCATTTTGAATTCATGTTTAGCCGTCATTTCTGTAGCTATCCAGCCGGGGAAAATTGTGGTAATGGTTATATCATTTTTTGAAAGATTATGGTCCCAACTTTCTGCTAAATAACGTAATGCCGCCTTACTGGAAGAGTAACCTCCGTGATCGGGCAAACCACGAAAGCTAGCAATGGAACTAATAATTCCAATTTTCCCAAATTTTTGTTTTTCCATAGCAGGTATAAATGGAACAACAATATTGGTTACGCCAAGGATATTTATCTTTAGAATTTCATTTATAGCAGATGCATCCCCACTAATAATATTATCCTCTCCGCCGATTCCCGCATTAGCAATAACTATATCTATGCCACCAGTTTTTGCAATGAACTCTTGTGCGGCTGTTTTACTATTCTCTTGATCTGAGACATCTAGGTGATAAATGATTGGATTACCACCCAATTCTTTACATTTTCTAGCTACGGATTCTAGTTGGGTCAATCTCCTGGCAGCAATACCAATGGTGGCCTGTCTTTGTGCATAATAATACGCTAGTGATTCCCCTATTCCGCTGCTGGCGCCAGAAATAAAAATTTTCTTAGGCATAATTAATCTAGATTTTAATGAATATCTTTTTTCGATAAAGCCAAAATAGAATCAACCACCAACCAAGTACATGGGCTAACGCAAATAGGAATGAGCCATTTATGTTACCTGCCAATGGTTGAAAAACAGTGTTATAAAGATAACTGTAACCCGAAATGATATCTCCATTATAATCAAACTTGACCTTTAAAATAGTTTTAACCCATAGGCCAGAACCAATAAAAACAAAAATAGAATTGGTCCCAAAAATCATGAATGGCCAAGATAAATTTTTATATCCACGAATATCAATCAGCCATATGAAGGCAGCTAAGAAAAAGGATGCAAGTCCACCAGTATATAAGACATAGGTGCTTGTCCAAAGCTGTTTGTTTATGGGAAAGATGAATCCCCAGAGCCATCCGACTGCAGCAATTCCAGCACCACGTATCAATATGGTTTGTACAAGGCGCATTTGGTCCGGAATTTTTTGTATAATTTTCCCAATACTGAAGCCAATTAACACTGTAACAATCGCAGGAATGGTGCTTAATAATCCTTCCGGATCAAATGGAATTCCAGTGCCTCGCCAGAGGTGATTCTCCCCTAGAACGGCAATGTCAATTGTGCGTGCGATATTTGAACTGAGACCGAATGGATCGCTACCACCAAAGAGTAATAGTATCAACCAGTATCCTATCAGGATAATACCGCAAGATATCCATAATTTCTTTTCACTTAGGTATAAACTGAGTATTGCAGCCAATCCATAAGCCAAACCTATACGTTGTAGAACCCCCATAATCCGTAAGCTAGTCCAATCCCAGTCCTGGCGTATAAAAGGGTATGCATTCAAAAGTAAACCAAATGAGAAAATAGTGACTGTTCGCCAAAATATTTTTTTCAATAGGTCACTAGAGGGTTGATAATTGTGCCGGGCAAAGGAAAATCGCATTGCAACACCTACAATAAACAGAAAAAATGGAAAGACCAGATCTGTAGGCGTGCACCCGTGCCATTCAGCGTGACGGAGGGGACCATAAACATAAGACCAGTTGCCAGGAGTGTTAACAATTATCATGAAGGCAATGGTAAGCCCGCGAAAGGCATCAAGAGCAAGTAACCTGTCTGATTTCTTTTTCATCTGCCCCAAGAATTACCGATTAATGATGAATGTTATGTGTCGCTGCTATTCCTGCGCCCAATACTGGGGCGTGGTCTAATTGTGAGGTCATTATCAAATTTTGATTAATATTTTTCCCATCTAGGTAATGGTCTTTTGCCTCAAGTGTTAATGTCTTAGATTGCTCAATATTGTTATATAAATCTCTTTGGAATGGTTCCCAAAGTAACATTGGTTCCCGTGATTTATCTAGTAATTTACCAAGACGTTGCCCAATTATGATCCGGTCTAATAATGTTTTTCGATATGGGTGATTAACTTTCAACTTATCATGATCAGGGTCCAGGAATTCAAACCGGTTTTGCCAGCCACTGTAAATTGTTTCTAACCGCTCAAAAATTAATTTGGCCATATAAGTACTTACCTCAGCAAAAGTTAACAAAGCTGCTTCTTCCTTATCTAAAGCTCTAGAGAAAATGATATCAGCATAAACTGAATCCTTTTGGAGTCTTTTCAATGGTATTTTTGCGTAATTACTATAGATAGATTGGATACCGCCTACCGATGCATAGGTCTCCAGAGAAATATTTTGATCATTTTTTATTTCCCAGGTTTTGGCAATCCATG
>CAYYXU010000152.1:0-3843 GCA_964475645.1 uncultured bacterium
GTTCCTTTTGTAAGCGGGCCACTTTCGCCTTGCCAGGATATTGTCCATCCGCCACATTGGTTTCCCAAATCATCTGCATTTTTCCCAGCCACATGTATTTGTCCTAAATCTTTTGATATGGGCAATACGCCATTATTTTTTAGTACTACTAAAGATTGTTTGACAGCATTTCTAGCTATTGCCCTGTGTTCTTTAGAACCAACTTTACTTAGGAGCGATCGATCCGTAAATGGATTTTCAAACAGCCCCATTTCAAATTTTATTTTAAGAATTCTTGCTACGGCATCATTTATTCTCGCTTCACTAATTGAGCCTTCTTTGATTGATTCGGTTAGTAGGCTAATAAAATTCTGAAAACTTTGATTTCCATCAGGTACTGCACCAGGGACCATTACCATATCTATTCCAGCATTAATACAGTTTATAATATTTTTCTTATAATCAGGCTGTCCAACCATTCTTTCAAGGGCTGCCCAATCAGAAACAACGAATCCCTTAAATCCAAGCTCCTTTTTTAAAAGACCATTTAACAAGTCATTGCTCATATGCATGTATGTTCCATTTATTAGACTATAAGAAGGCATAATGCTTCCAACACCAGCTTCTAGTGCTGGTAAATATCCAGGCAGATGTATTTCTCTCATCTCCTGATCGCTAACTTGTGTATCGCCCTGGTCCAGTTTTTTATTAAGACCCGTACCCCAAATTGTTCCCCCATCTCCAATGAAATGTTTTGCAGTGGCTAAGATACTTGTTCGACTATTTAGTTTATCTGTTTGTAGTCCAACAACAGCTGCGGCAGCCATCGATTTAACGATTTCAGGGGTTTCACCAAAACCTTCATATGCCCGACCCCATCTTTCATCTCTTGGGACTGCTAGGCATGGAGCAAAATTCCAGTCCACACCAGTAGCTGCAACTTCAACGGCTGTAGCTCGGTATACATCTTCTACCATTTTTGGGTTATTAGTACAGCCCAGACCAACGTGATGGGGGAAGATAGTCGCTCCTATAACATTATTATGCCCATGAACAGCATCCACACCATAAATAATGGGGATTCCCAACCTTGTGGATAAGGCAACTTTCTGAAACCTATCGTACATATCTGCCCAAGCTTTAGGAAAGTTTTTTGCGGGAGCAGATCCTCCTCCACTTAATAGTGATCCTAAGAAATATTTTGATATATTTTCATCTCCATCAAGAAACTTTCTTTCAACCTGCGTCATTTGTCCTACTTTTTCTTCGAGTGTCATATAGCTCATAAGATCACGCACTCTATCTATTATTGGCAATTCAGAGTTTTTATATAACGCACTATCGGTTGGTGTTTCCGATGATCTATCAATCAATTTCCCGCCAACTAATGTCGAGTGTTTTGTATCAGATTTAGTCTTTGAACCATTGTTTGACTGACAAGAAAACAAAATAAATATCGTCATAAGTATAAAAAAGTTTTTCCTTTTTAATAAAAGCACGGCTTAGCCCCTTCCTTTTGTAATTATAGAAATTTTAAATAAGTTGCAAAAAAACGTTTTAAAGTTGTAGCTCTATTTAAGAAATAGCAATAAATAATTTAAACTAATTTAAAGCTGCATATTTGCTTTTGTCGAGAATCATGATTATAATCTAACGTGCTATATTTGGTAGCATTAATTACACTTGTGAGGGGAAAAATATAATGAACAATAAAATAAGTTCACTTGCGCCTGATTATAATCAGTATCAGTTAGTTAGTTTATCCTTACTTAGATTATTAATTGGTTGGCACTTACTATATGAAGGAATGGCAAAACTATCAAACTCTAATTGGACCTCTGCAGCATACTTATTGGATTCCAAATGGATTTTTTCAGGGGTGGCAAAATGGATGGTTGCAAACCCCAGTATTTTAGGGTTTGTAGATACACTTAATATGTGGGGCCTAACATTAATTGGCTTGAGCCTTATGCTGGGGCTTTTTTCTCGCTGGAGCTGTATTGCAGGAGCAGGTCTTATCTCTCTCTATTACTTATTTCACCCACCATTAGTTGGGCTAGAGTATTCTAAGCCGCCAGAAGGAAGTTATTTAATTATTGATAAAAATTTAATTGAGGCATGTGCATTATTTGTTTTAGCCATGTTTCCCACTAGCCATATAACAGGATTAGATAAGTTTTTGCAAAAAGATTAAGTATAAAACATAAAGGAGCATTTTATGTCAGAAAAAAATTCTGAACAAACAAACCAAGGATCATCAAAGCAAGATTCTGGATTACAATTTGAACGACGTGATATAATCAAAGGACTAACAGCTGTTCCCGCAGTCCTTCTTTATTTATGGAATTATTATAAGAAAAAAGCTCTGGACAAAATGCGCAGTGGAGAAATTATGGAAGAGCTTTCCTTAAGAAAAAAAGCCCCAGCAGTTTTGAAAAATAAAAAACCGGGTGATCTCATACGTTTAGGTGTTATTGGCTATGGTTGGAGAGGCGCTCAAGATTTGAAAGCAGCAGGCTTTGGTAATCCTGAGTGGGCAGCAAAAGCAAAAGCCGGTTCTGAAAAAAATAAACTTGATAAGCGATTTGAAACCTATTTACAACAGGATGATTTAAATGTGGCGCTTACGGGAGTATGTGATGTTTTTTCCACCAGAAGAGATCAAGGAGTAGCCGCTTCAATTTCTACTGTTCGCCCAAACGGCGTAAAACCCCAAACCGAACCTGCTAAATCATACCTTGATTATCAAGATTTGTTAGCCAGCGATGATATAGATGCGGTTGTTATTACTACACCTGACCATTGGCATTCAAAGATAGCGATAGATGCAGAGCGTGCAGGAAAACATGTATATGTTGAAAAATGCATGACCCGGACTATGGAAGAAGCCCAGGCTATGTATGATTCGTTTAATGGTAGTAAAATGAAATTACAATTAGGCCATCATAGTCGAGCTGCTTCTAGCCATGAAAAAGCTAAAGAAATAATTGATAATGATATTCTTGGACCCGTTACCCTTGTAGAAATAACAACCAATCGTAATTCCCCAGGTGGTGCATGGGTATATCCTATTCAGTGGAACTCGATTGAAGATTATGGACAAAAGTATGTTTCAAAGGATCTTTTTGCCAATCCTAAATCATTAGATTGGGACCGCTGGCAGGGTCCTGCGCCAAATAAAGTTCCTTTTAACCTAGAAAGATATTTTAGGTGGCGTTGCTGGTATGATTACGGTACAGGTTTATCAGGAGATTTATTTTCACACGACTTTGATGCAGTAAATCAAATTATGGATCTTGGAATTCCCAAAACCGCATCTTCATCTGGTGGCATTTATCGTTATACAAAAGAAAACTTCCCTGACCTTATTGAGCATGAAAGAGATGTTCCCGATAACTTTCAAACTATCTTGGAATATCCTGACAGGAATTTGACAGTTATATATAGCGCGACATTAACCAATAGTAATTACCGTGGTAAAAAGTTTATGGGGCATGACGCAACAATGGAGGTTGGTAGCGGGTTAACAGTTACACCCGATCCATATTCTACAAGATATAAACAAAAGATTGCCGATGGAATTATTAATACATCTCTCCCAATGTTTGCTTATTCTCCTGGCTCAAAGGATGTAGACGGAGTAACGTCTGCAACGGCAAAGTATTTTGCTCAAAAGGGGTTAGTGTATACATATAAAGAAGGCAAACGAGTTGACCCTACACATTTACATGTAGCAGATTGGTTGGATTGTGTACGAAACGGTGGACAGCCTCGTTGCAATATAGAAGAAGGGTTTGAAGAGGCAGTAGCATGCCATATGGCTACGGAGTCTTACTTACAAGGTCGTAGAGTAGAATGGGATCC
>CAYYXU010000153.1:0-3796 GCA_964475645.1 uncultured bacterium
ATATTCGCCTGATTTCTCAGCAATAAAATCACCTGTCCATAACACTGAACCAAATATCGCCTCATCTATAATACCAAAAATCCGCAGTTCTTTATCTAGTTCGGTTCTAAAAGGGGTTCCAGTAAAATCATAGGATCGATAATATGTCCCTTGGAGACCTGTTTCATCTGAACTTGAGTCCAGTCTCAGTGATGCGGCTTCCATTAATGGTACCGTAGGATGATTTTCCACACCCTTATGATAATTTACTTCGATATCATTTTCTTTCGCCAGTGTCATTATACCCTGTAAGGGAGTAATGCTATATGCAGCAGTCACACGAGCGCTACCTCCACCTTGGTTTATTGCCCGATTTGCATTTGGACCAATAATTGCTATCGAACGAACTTGTTCTTTATTTATTGGAAGCAATTTGCTGTCGTTTTTTAATAGAACTATTGATTCTTCAGCTACCTTTCTAGCAATTGCCTTATTTGTTTCCATTACATCTGAATGCTGATATTGGGTATTATTCAAATTTTCTATTTGGTTCGTGGTTTTAAGTATTAACCGAATCATTCGTAAAGCAGCTTGATCAATAATATCCACTGAAACGGTCCCCTTTTTTAGTGCTTTTCTAAGAGGTTTTTCATAATAATTACCTGGACCTGGCATTTCGAGATCCAAACTAGCATTCAAAGATGGCATGGTACTTTTCACTCCACCCCAATCAGAAAGTAGAACGCCAGTAAAACCATATTCTTTTCTTAGGATAGAATTCATGATATATTCATTTTCGGTTGCATGAGTACCATTTATTTGGTTATAGGCGGCCATAATTGTGAACGGCTGCTCTTTTTTGATAATGTATTTATATGCAGGCAGGTATATTTCTCGTAAGGCTCTTTCAGAAATCTCTGCACTTACACTTTGCCTATTCGTTTCCTGATTATTGGCAATAAAATGTTTAACACTTGCGCCAACATTCTCACTTTGTAACCCTTTTACATATGCAGCACCTATTACACCATTAATAAATGGGTCTTCGGAAAAAGTTTCAAAATTGCGTCCATTTAATGGAGTTCTAATAATATTCATAGTGGGGCCTAACAAAACTTCTACTCCAAAAGCTCTACACTCTTTTCCCAGAGCTATACCCAGTTTTTCAATAAGTTCCGGGTTCCAGGTTGATCCCATACAAATACCCACAGGAAATGCAGTAGCTGGTTCATTATTATTGCTACGAACACCATTAGGACCATCCCATAACTGCAAACTGGGCAAATTCAATCGATCAATATTCTGTGTGTCATAGGATCCGCGCCCAGATAAAAGGCTAACTTTTTCATCCAAGGTCATAACTGCAAGTAATTCTTGCGCTTGTTTATAAATACGATCATCTGCGGTATTATTATTGGCAGAAATCGATGTGATTAAGAATAATAAATAAATTAATAATAGAGCTATGGGTTTAGCGCTATTCATATTTGAACAATTGGTTAAATACTACGTTTTGCTAGGTTTGATTAAACCCTGCTTAATTGCTTCGGCCCTAACAGGCCCCCAAAACCCTATTGGTCGTGACATAACATAATAGGCAACAAGGTGATCCATATTTTCCGGTTTTGTTAAAAAAGTTACGGGTAAGTAGATCATGGCGTTCAGCACAATTAACGCCCAGAATTGCAAATAATCCGGCAATTCCGGAATTACACCAAAGCGTGGTAATATCCATACAACCAACCAGCTTAAGCCAAGATTTGCTATCCAGGCACTTAAAAATCCCCAAGAATTAAAACGCCACCAAATTACCTGGAGAATATTTGGCAACCACACACCTGCAGCCATTATCCATAATGCAAAAATCAACCAAGCCGTGATTTCTTCACCAATAATCAATCCAAAAATAAAAGAACCAATCAAAATTATGATCGTTGACACCCGTCCCACTGATACTAACTTTTGTTCACTTGCATCCGGATTTATATAGTGGTGATAAAAATCCCTAGTGACATACATGGCGCCAAGATTTAGGTGGGTAGAAACCGTTGAAAGGTGAATAGCAATAATACCGGCAAATAAAAACCCAACCATACCTACAGGAAGATATTCAAATCCTACTCTGTACCAAGCCATTTCATAATCTCCACCCTGGCCAAGGTGCGGGTTGAGTACAAAAAACCCAAGGATCGCAGCTGCCCAAATAGAATTTCTAATAAGAACCAGAGCAGTGCCGGCCCAAATACTATAAGATGCATCCCGCACTGTTTTAGCTGACTGTATTCTTTGGGCCTCCGTGTACCAATCAATTGCTGTACCCATTCCAAACCCACCAATGAGTGCAATGATCATCATGGTTATAAACCAAGCAACGGGGAATTGTCCTTCGAACGTGCCTGTAAAACTCATAGGGTTCAATCGCCATGATTGTCCTTCAAATTGATTTTTAGCAATTAAATCCCATGTCACCCCACCATTTATTGAAAATTCTACATCTACAAATTTTCTTTCATCACTTTTAGCCCAAACAATATTATAACCATGATTTGCGAGCAGAACACTATTGGCAACCGGGAAAAGAACTTTAGATCGTTGATCAGTTGTATTTGCTTGATCTATTACTAAAGAACGTACCTTATCTTCAGTTTTTCTGAAAAAGGCTTCGTCCTCCTGTACAGAAATTGTGAATGGTGCACTTCGTGAAAGTTCTTTACCTGAATCAGGGTCAATAATCCTTACAATAGCTTCCTGCCGCGATGAAACATCAGGCACTTTCCACTCACAGGTACTGTTGTAACTATCAAGTTTTGATATAATAGTACTAGGCCCACCTGCAGCCATGACGCCATAAACTGAAACTATAATGATTACCAGCAAGGCAATAATTCCTTGCTGGAAATCTGCCATTACAACACCCCAATAACCGGAGGTATAAACATATACTGCACCAATAGCAGTAAAGATCAATAGTCCCACATACAAATCCCAACCAAATAGCATAGCACATAGCTTACCCATGGCAATGCCGACCCAGCCCAGAATAAACATATTCATAAAGACTGACCACCCGGCGAGCCAACCGCGTAACAACTCCGCGCCCAGTTCACCAAAGCGAAGTGTTTGCCATTCTGCCTGACTATAGGCCAAAGACCTTCGAAAAATCCTTGTTGAAACAAAAGCGCTGATAGCACACCAGCCAGCATAAAATGCGTACCAAAGACCAGCAAAGCCGTATTTATAGACCACCCCAGCAACCCATATAGGTGTATCCGTAGCGGTGTGAGTAGCATAAACCGATGAGGCTGGCAACCACCACGGCAAACCTCGATCGGCTAAGAAATAATCTGATTGTGATCGTTTACCAAATCTATAAAAGTAAACACCAAAGAAAACCATCAACAGTGCAAATAAAATAAGCCAAATCCAGTCAAGCAATTGAAATGTAATCATAACATATATCTTAAAATTTCAGTTCCCGTGTTGGTGTGTTAATCCTAGTCCTTATTTTTAATATATTGAATAAGCAAATAGGTAAGGAAAAAAGACAACCCTAGGATTAAGCCTGGTAAAATAACACCAAGAATAGGCGGACCAATCGGCGCTGCTAAAATGATAACAGAATACAATTAATTATCCTCTTTTTGTGAGCGTATTCTTTTTTTATAATAAATATATGCAAATATCATCCCCGCAAATGATGCGATATAAGCAATGGACATGCCAATTACTACTGCTAAGCCCCGGGTCATTTATCTGCCTCCCATTTTTGTATTTCCTCTAGTTTTAAGAGATAGTCTTTTTCCTGTTTTTCATATTC